>CAYNOU010000001.1:0-99669 GCA_964398885.1 uncultured Candidatus Cloacimonadota bacterium
AAACCTGGACTTTAATTGATGTAATTGGAGTGCCCACCGAAGATCCAGGTGATGGTCAGGGATGGACAGTTGCAGGAGAAGAGAATGCCACTATCAACCATACGCTTGTAAGAAAAAATTCTGTAATAACTGGAAATACTGATTGGACTTCTTCTGCCTGCACTAATCAAGATGATTCAGAATGGATTGTTTATCCACAGGATACCTTTGAATATTTGGGTTCACATGGAGGCGGTGCTGCAGGAAATGTTGAATACCCCGCACAGCCAGTTCCAGCAAACGAGCCAGCCACAATAACATTCACTTCTCAAGACACTTGTAAATCAGTTGAACTTCTCTGGAATACAATTAAAGGCAATGAGTTTAAATCTACTTGTATGAATTTTATAGACAGCACCCTATATTCATATGCAGCTGAAATCCCCGGACAGCCTGAAGGAACTATCGTCTATTTCTACATTACTGCATCTGATACCTCTGACTCAGTTTCATACTTTCCTGAAAATGCTCCAAAAGAACTATATCAGTATGAATATAAAGTTGAAACTCTTAAAGCAGTTCTTAAAGTTCCTCATCACACATTCTGTCCTGCTTTAGGCGAAAAATTTGAAATTCAATTCCATTCTCGTACTAATGATAAAATAATTCTAAGATTATATAATTGTGAGGGCAAATTAGTCAACACATTTAAAAATGAGAATTCAAACGGGTTAAATACAATAGAATGGGATGGTAGGGATGAAACCTGGAATACTTTGCCCCCTGGACTATATATTTGCCATCTTGAAGTAATAGATAGAGAAACTGGCAAAACAAAGACAGATACAGCACCAATCGTTATTGCCGTTCCACTAAAAGATTAAAGATAAAAGATGAAAAATTTCAAATCTCAAATAACAAATGACAAATAAATTCCAATCCCCGATTAAATCGGGGACAAATTCCAAAAGAATGGCTTGTCCCGATGAATCGGGGGACGAATGTCGAGATAAAGAATAACAAGCCGATGTAGAAGTAACACGGAACTCTGTTCCGTTCCGTTCAGGCTCGATGCCTGACCGAGACTAACTGTTTAATGAAACTCTGGTTCATAAGTAACGGAGCAGAACCCCTTCTGACAGATCTGTCTCCCGATATATCGGGAGACAAGACGGACTATGCGGAGAAACAGATTACAACAGAGACAATGATTAAAAATGAAAGATTAAAGACTAAAGATGGACAAAAGAAGTTTAAAAATAGCATATCAACTTAAAAAAGATATTGAGAAAGAAATATCCAAAGGATCCACCTCTGGTGGAAAAGTAATTGATATGCGAATTTTTGGTTCCCGCGCAAGAGATGACTTCCAAGAAGATTCTGACTTAGATATTTTTATAGAATTAGAGGAAAGCAATCCAGAAATCCGTAAACTGATTGACCATCTGAGCTGGGAAATCGCTTTTGAAAATGACTTAATTATAATGACTCTAATTCACTCTAAAGATGAAGTAGAGAATGGAATTTATAAATACACCCCAATCTATAGAAGCATAGTAAGAGATGGAATTGTAGTATGAATGATATTAATCTTACCTTAAAAAGATATAGATTGGAGCAATCTGAAAAAACTCTAAAGGATGCAAAAGTTCTTGGGAAAAATCAGGGGGAAAATTTTAGTATAATAAATAGATGCTACTACTCTATATTTTATTCTGTTTTAGCATTATTAGTAGGCACTGATTTTGTTGGTTCAAAACATCATGGAGTTATTTCTTACTTTGATAAAAACTTTATTAAAAATGGAATATTTACAAAGGAGTTATCTGAAATTATTCATAGAGCATTTAAGATGCGAAATGTTAGTGACTATGATGAATTTATTGAATACTCTGAAAATGAGGTTGAAGCTTTAATAAATGATACAGAAAAATTTATTGGAACTATAAGAAATTTCATTGAAGGATCAAGTAAATAAAACAACTTATTATGGATAAAAGAAGTTTAGAAATTGCTCATCAGCTAAAAAAATATATTGAAAAAGACCTAAATATTATTGATATGCGCATCTTTGGTTCTCGCGCAAGAGATGACTTTGAAGAGGACTCTGACCTTGATATATATCTGGAACTTGAGGAAAATAATTCTGAAATAGAAGATAAGATTTTTCATATAGTTTGGAAAATTGGGTTTGAAAATAATTTAGTAATTACTACGATTATCTTCACAATAGATGAACTCGAAAATGGACCAATGAAATTTTCACCAATTTATAAAAACATTATGCGAGAAGGTGTAGTAGTATGAGACAAGAAAAGCTTGAATTAATAAAATATCGTTTGGAACAGTCAGAATCAAGTTTAAAAGATGCGGAATTCCTCCTTGAAAATAAAAGGAGTGGTTTTTCTGTAATAAATAGATGCTATTATGCAATATTCTATTCAGTTTTAGCATTATTAGTTGACCAGAAATTCATCGGTTCAAAACACTCAGGGGTCATAGCTTTCTTTGATAAAGAGTTTGTAAGCAAGGGTTTATTCCATAAAAAATATTCTAAAATTTTTCATAAAGCTTTTGATATGCGAGGTAAAAGCGATTATAAAGAGTTTATAGAATATTCATATGAAAAAATAAAATTATTGCTTTCACAAGCAAAAGAATTTGTAAATGAAGTAAAAAAGTTTGTAATGAAAGGTTACCAATGAGAAAAATTTTAATAACAATATTTGTATTTATGCTGAGCACATCAGTATTTGCTAACATAGAATCCAATATTTTTGGCGATTATGAACCATCAGCAAGAGCACGAGGAATGGGCGGAGCATTTATCTCAAGTTGCAATGACGCTGATGCTATTTTTTATAATCCTGCTGCCTTAGATATTGCAACTGCGGGAGTTAATACAGGTTATGCGAAACTATTTGGGAATGACTTTCAGATTTTGAAAACAGGTGCACTTGCTTTTCATCTGCCCAAATTTGGCACGATAGCTCTTGGAATAAAAAAAATGGGCATTGAATATCAGGATGTTGAATTGGAAAGTGAAGGAACTTATTCTCTTGCCCACTCATTTCTTCTTATTGGTGATATTCACTCAAAATTATATCTGGGATATACAGTAAATCTGAATTACATTTCTTTTGGAGAGACTGTCGGGGGATTTGACCCGGGCGAAGAATCTGTATTCGGACTGGATTTTGGTGCGCTTGCTATTCTCCATCAAAGAACTAAGATTGCCTTTGCGGTCAAAAATATAAACAACCCATCAGTGGGAAAAGGCAGAACATGGGACTTGCCACAGCTCTTGACAATTGGCATTGCATATCAGCCATATCACGGAGTTACAACCGAATTGGATTTGGAACAGAAATTTTCCGAAGAGACAAAAATTAATTTTGGTATTGAATTTGAGATAGTAGATAATTTTTGGTTGAGGACTGGTGCTTCAACTTATCCAAATAGTATCTCTGGTGGCATGGGGTTTCTAATCAAAGGTGTTAAATTTGATTATGGAATAAATACACATCCAGTATTGAACTCCACACATCATTTTGCAATAGGGTATCAATTCTAACTGATAGCCACAATCCCCAATTGAATTGGGGACACAAAGGTCACTAAAAATATTCTCTTATATTCTTAGTGTCTTTGGGACTTAGTGGTGATAAGAAATTTTATATTTGAGGATATTATGAAAAAAAAGGAAAAAGAAGAATCCTCTGCTCGTTCAACATTAATAAAAGGATTTATAAAGCTCTTTTTTAACTTTATTAATCATGCTATTAAAGATTGGGAGAATAAATTTAGCTCAAAAGGATATAAAGAATTATCTAAAAAATATGATGTCTTTGAAAAACGCTTCTATAAAGATATTCAGGAAATGAAAAACAAAATTGAAAAACTTACACTAAAGGTATACTGGCTAAACTTCATAGCAATTATACTTTTGATTTGTGTTGTGATTGAACTTATTTTATTAATTAAATTATTTTAGCCACCTGCCTTCGTCAAACTATGGCAAGGCAAGCAGATTTGCACAGATAGACACAGATATGTATTTAGGATAAAATTGAATAAACTATCAGTTAGAATCCGTGGCGAAAAGAAGAAACAAATCCGTGCTAATCTGCGAAAATCCGTGGCAAAGAATAAAATCGGGCTAAAATGAAAAAAATAATATTCTTTCTTTTGTTCATATTTATAACTATCTCTCTGCCAATCTTTGCTCAAAACGGGCAATTAGACCTGAATCAGGCAAGCTTGAATGAGATAAAATCTCTGCCAATTACCGAAAAACAAGCTGAAGATATCTATTACTACCGAACTTACCAGAAATTTTTTGAATCTGTTTATGAACTGCGTGATATAAAAAGCATTGACCAAATAACCTTCAATAGAATAAAATCTTTGGTGAAGATCTTACCATACACAGACTACGATGAAGTAGCACAAAGAAGAGACCAGATTTATTATCTCTTGCGAAGCCTGGCTTCAAATGAAGGCTCTCAAGAAGGAATATCAGATTTGTGGGGTGACTTGCTAATATCCCCTATAAATATCAATACTGCTAACTTTCACGCTTTGCTGAATATACCTATTGTAACTCCAAATGATGTAAAGTCAATACTTTTACAACGGAAAGTAGGAGATTTTTCAGATTATAGAAGTATGCGGATGTCACCAGGTTTGACACATTATGGAGCAACAAATCTAAAAAATTATGTTATATACTATACTCCTGAAAAAAAAGGTAGATGGCATTTTAATTATCGATTAAAATTTAATAACTCTCCTTATTCAGAAGAATTAACTGAAGTTTTACGAGAAAGCTTTGTTCCAGACAGCACAAACGAAAAATTCTCTATGTGGGGACGCTATCATCTGGATAACGCAGCACCAGAAATCTCTCATAAATTTAGAGCAAGGATGGAAGATTGGATTAACCTGGAATTCGGCTCAATCTTCTTTTTGAAGAAAGGTGAAAATCGTGATTTGAACTTCTTAGAACTCACTAATGAATGCTCAGAAACTATAAAAGATAACTCAAAAACCAGCTTTACAGCAGATATCAAGCCCATAAAAACAAAAGTAATATTAGGAAATTATCGCGCTACTTACGGACAGGGACTGGTTATGGAAAATACTGATTATTTTGATAGACGCAGAACAGGATTAGGTTATACAAAACGAGTCTTGGGAATTTTCCCTGACCTATCCCCTACCGAAGAATTTGCTTTAAAAGGTGGTGCTGTTGAATTTAATAATAATTTTCTGAATGCCTCTGTTTTTTATTCAAATGATAAAAAAGATGCAGTTGTCTGGGACAGCAATGATAACGACTCTCTTGATGTTGAAGATGACCTATTCTATTATATAATCTCAAAACCACGATTTTCTAATCACGAATTGGAAAGTGCTGAAGAATCCTTTAATCAATACCGTCCGGGCTTATCTTATTCATTGCCAGAAATTTTGATGGCACCACGCAAAGATATCTTAAAGGAAGTATTAACAGGAGGACATATAGAAGTATCTCCTGCTATTGGCACTCATTTTGGAATTACTGCTTATGAAATAGAATACGACAGAAATTTTAAGGGTCCTTCTGCTAACTATAATTCTATTGGAAATTACCTTTTGGCTAATCCTGAAAAATATACAAAAAAGATTAAAATAACAGATTCTGAAATCTCATCCTTATACTCAACAATATATAAGATAGATACTCTAACCTACGAAAAAAATTATCGCAGAGTTTATGGTTTTGATTGGCAAACTACTCTCAACAATCTATCACTTCAAGGTGAATATGCAGAATTAGAAGTAAATGGCAAACCAGCAAAATTAGGCGATGACCCAAAAGCAATTGTGGCAAGTGCTTATTTAGGTTTTGAGAACCTAAACTTTCTTATGCTATACAGAAACTATGATTTAGCCTTTGACAATCCCTATGCTCGCCCATTTGCAGAACACGAAAGATTTGATGGTACTATTCTTGAAAAACAATACTATTTGAAAAATCCACTCGTTTCTGAAATATATTACAACTCTCCTTGGTCACAACCAGAAGAAGGGATTTATATTGAATCAAGATTTAAGTTTCATCGTCAACTAACTCTAACTAAAGCATATCTTGACATCTGGAAAAGAAAATCCGATGGAAGAAGAAGTATCCGTTTTCAAGGAGAATTAGATTATAGACCTATTTATCAGGTAAGCATCAGATTGAAAGAAAAACTGCAAACCAATCGCTCTGAAGACACCTCTGCAAGGTCAGTTTCCAAAACAAGCGAGACAACTCTTCGCCTGATAAACTATCTCACAAATAGAGATAAATTAGAGATTGAATACCGTTTTAATAAGGTCTGGATGGCTCCATACACTTCTCTTACAAATAGTGCAGAACCAGGCGAAGTTATTGTTCCAACTGCTGATGTCTTGAATCACGGTGATTATATCGCTGCAAACTATACACACAATTTCACAGATTATTTCCGAATTGAAGGCTCATTCTTGTTCTGGAATGGTCACGGAATCAGTCACTGGGATTGGGAAGATATGGAGATTGATTTTATGGGCAGTGAAGGGATGAAATATTGGTTCACAATTTATGATAGAATATCTAATCATCTGGCTATCTCGTTCAAATATAAGGTTAAACATTATAGAGACGAAGAATTATACCTTAGAAAATATAATGAACCTATTGAGGGACAAAATTATGTTCCACAAACTAAACACAAGGAAAGTTCCATAAGATTGCAGATTGATTGGAATTTTTAATTATTTGGAGTGCGAAAACGAATCCTGTCCCCGCGGACGCAGGGATAATCGGGATGAACTTTTCGCAAAAAATTGGAGGATAATATGCAAAAAATAAGAAAAAATCTATCTCCTGAAATTGTCTTTCGTGATGGTAGACCCATTGCGGTGATTTTAGATATTATTAAATATCAAGAAATATTGGAAAGATTAGAGGATATAGAAGATTTGAAGATGTTGGAAGAGATGAGAAAAAAGCCTCTTAAATTCAAAAAGTTAAATGATTTCTTACGGGAATATCAATCTAATGTATAGTATTTATCTTGAATGTGCAGCAGAAAGAGACTTAAAACGGCTTACCTCAAAACTTTTTTACCGTATTATTTCTAAAATAAAAGCTTTAGCAGAAAATCCAAGGCCATCTGGCTGTCGTAAGATTACTGGCTCAAAGGCTGATTGGCGTATTAGAATTGGACACTATCGTGTTATTTATGAAATTGATGATACTGAGAAGCGTATAAAGATAATGCGAGTAAGACATAGAAAAGATGTGTATAGATAAATTTTTAAGATTACAATCTTTTGGAGGAAAGGTGAAAATTAAAATAATTATCATATTATTATCCATTCTCATTTTTATTGCCATAAACCTATCAGGTGCGTCTCTTTTTGACAGAGATACAGGAGAAGAAATAAATTGTTTCTCTGCTCGTTCCCTTGCAATGGGCTCTGTCGGAGTTGCTTCAAAACAGGGACTAACAGCATCACTAAATAATCCTGCCACTTTAGGACTGCTTCATAATAGATTTGGTATTCAATTAACATCAAATATTACAAAAAATGATGAAGACAGAGCATACCCGATTTATGATTCCTTTGACTCATATATAGATGATGCGGTTTATGTCTCTAATGCTCATTTCTTTGACAAATATTTTGGTGGGCTTTATTATAATTGGAATCTTGCAAAATCTATGAAATTAACTACAGCATTCAATTATGCTCCAATATATGATTTCAATTTCACATATGTTGAAGAGATGCGAAATAATGAAAATACCGATAATGATAATGAGCCAAAGAAAATTGCAAATAACACCTATAAAGGTGAGGGAAATATTTCTGCCTATTCTCCTTCGATTGCTTTGACTTTTAAAAATCAAAATAGCATTCTTTCTACTCTTTCATTTGGATTTAGTGCATCCTATTTAAATGGGGAAAATGAAATAGACTCTACAATCATTTTCACAGATTGGGCAAAAGAGCAAATGACAAATAAGCCTGACAGCATACCCGACATTGAATATAACATAAAAAATAAATATTCTGGTATGTGCTATCAAGGCGGATTTATCATTGGATTAGGAGAAAGAGTCCATCTTGGCTTTTCTTATACTCATAAAACTGAATTGACAAAAGAATATAAAACCAATTCTGATACAGTATGGGCTGACACAACAATTTATTATCCAACAAAATTTGGAATTGGATTTGAATATCATCCGAGAAATATCTGGGATACAAAATTTAGTGTGGAAGCCAGATTAGTAAAATGGAGCGATTACGATGATTCGTATTATGATGTAATTGAATATTCCGCAGGAGTTGAACATGTTATGCATAACGGCATTCCTATTCGGCTTGGATTCAGATGTCAACCTTCTGGCAGAGATAAAGAGGTCACATTAACTGCTTTTTCTGCTGGAACTGCAATAAAATTACCATACAATCTTATGCTTGATTTAGGTGCTGAAGTTGGAAAAAGAAATTATACTGAAAAAGACCTGTTTCCCGATGGGTATTATGCTAATGAAAACTTATGGGATTATAATCCTCAATATGATGAGCTTCCTGAAGACAGAAAGAATTTTGATAAGATAAAAGATTTTATGATAAATGCAATGGCAACGATTTCGTGGAGATTTTAAGATTACGGGTTACGGGTTACGAGTTACGAGTTAGGAGTTAGAGGTAAGAGGTTAGAAGTTAGAGGTTATGAGTAAGCAGGCAGAAGGGATTGTAAAAAAGATGTTTGAAAATATTGATATTGATAAGGAATGGTCTTTTTCAGAATTCAGTCGCGCAGAAACTGCAAAATGGACTCATTGCTACCATCGGTATCCTGCCAAATTTATTCCACAATTAGTAGAAAAATTGATGAATGAATATATTAACTCAAAAAATGCTCATATCAATGACCCATTTATGGGAAGTGGCACAACGATTGTCTCAGCTATTGCAAGGGGTTACAAAGCGAGTGGAACAGACATAAATAAGATAGCCTATTTAATGACAAAAGTAAAAGCAACTCCAATCGAACCTGATTGTCTAAAAAATAAAATTCAAGAATTTTTATACCAAATAGAAAAGATTGAGGAAGATGATGGAATTTTTTCAGCTACTAATAATTTAGAACCTCTTATTCCAGAAAGACATATAGAAAGAATAAACTATTGGTTCAATGAAAAAAACAAAATTAAATTAGGAAAAATATTAAGAATTATATACAATGAAAAAGATGAAACAACAAGAGATTTCTTTAAAGTTGCTTTTAGCCATATTTTAAAAAATTGTTCTATTTGGTTGCAGAGCAGCACAAAACCAACAAGAGATTTAAAAAAAAATCCTATTTCTCCTTGCAAGGCATTATCAAGACATCTAAGAAAAATGGAAAAAGGTAATCGCTCCTTTTATGATGTGGTACCCAACTATGTTAAAAATAGAATTAACAATTACCTTAATATTAAATGTGATGATGCCAAAAGACAACCTGTAAAAGATAATTCTGTTGATTTAATTATATCCTCAAGTCCTTATGTAACAAGCTATGAATATGCTGACTTACATCAACTTTCAACGATTTGGTTGGATTTGGCAGATGACTTAACAGGTTACAAAAAAGAGTTTATAGGCACATCTTACAAAAAGTATGAAAACAAAAGTTTACGAAGCAAAATCGCTATAGATATTGTTGATAAGATGTCTACAGAAAGTCCAAAGATGGCAAAGGAAATTGAAGCGTTTTTTATTGATATGGCAGAAATCTTTGATGAGAGTTTCAGAATTTTAAAACCAACTGGCAGATGCTGTTATGTCATTGGCGATACAAGATTGAAGGGTATAAATATACTAAATGCCGAAGTTTTTGCTGAAAGTTTACAGTATTCTGGTTTTAAATTAGATAGAATAATTAAAAGAGAAATTCCTTCAAAGATATTACCACAAAAAAGAGATGAGAAGACAGGAAGATTTGCCAATAATAACGATGCAAATTCCGAAGCATATCCAGTTGAATACATTATTATCGGGAGAAAGAAATGATCGATTTTAATTATATTAAAAATAGATATTATGAATTAAAAACCAAGAATGAAGGATATAATTTTATTGGAAAGATATTCAAAGAAGTTGAAGAAAAATATAAGATTGAAGCAGAAGAACGTGGAAAAAATCCACAGCAATCTTGGAATTCTTGGAGTGGTAAAGCTTTACAGAATTTAATAACCGAATTAGTAAAAGAACACATATTAAATTGTCACTATCAAGTCAACTTAACATCTGATGATGCTTTACGTGTTAAGAAATTAAATACAGAACTGGATCAAGTAAGAAGAAATATTGAAGTCTTTTATTCCCAATATTCTATTGTTCCCGATGCTGATATTATTGTTTATTCAAACATAGATTATAAAGTAATATGTGTTTTTTCATGCAAAGCAAGTTTGAGAGAGCGTGTAGCACAAGCTGCCTATTGGAAAATAAAATTAACCCAATCAAATGGAACAAAGAATATTTTCTATTATCTTGTTTCTACAGACAAAGACAAAGATTTTGTTATAAAAAATGGAAAGATAAGTAGAAATAGAATTATTGTTGAAGAAGGTGAACTGGATGGTGCTTACATATTAAGAGAAATTCATGAAAGTTCCATGGTTAAAAACTTTTCAAATATTTTTAATGATTTAAACAGAATATTTGAAGAATGGTTCGATATTAATAAATGAAAAAATCATTAATATTTACTCTACAAAACCTCAATAATAAAAAGTTTCTACTTAAAGGAAGTAAAAGTATTGTATATAGTATTATGATATAAAGGAATTATTAAAATGATACAATTCAATGAAGAATGGAAAAAATTACAATATGAAATAATCTACAATAAACCACAAATAGATGGTCCTTATCCTCAAGAGATTGTAGATAAAAGAGAATTATTATTATATGCTCAAGTGGAATTAGAAAAAGCTCAAACCTCATATGATAATAAAAATAATAACTTATGTAAATTTCACTCAAAATTATACTCATTAATAATGAAACATTACTATAAATGGATATCTGAAAATGCATAATAAAAAAAATAAATTAATAATTGAATCTACAACCCTCTGGGATTTTCCAACCCAAAATTATGGTAACATAAAACATGGCGATAATAAATATTCTGGCGTAACTCCTGCCTTTATTGTTTGGAATCTTATCCAAAGATATACAAAAGAAGGGGATTTAGTGGTTGATCCTATGTGTGGAAGTGGAACAACTATTGATGTTTGCAATGAAGAAAATCGAAATGTTCTGGGCTTTGATATAGTCCCCTATAGACCTGATATAAAGCAAGCAGATGCGAGAAAGTTACCAGTAGATAACGAAATTGCCGATTTTATCTTTATTGATTCTCCTTATTCAGATAATATAAAATACAATGACCATCCTGATAATATAGGAAATATATCTTGCGAAAATCCAAGATTTTTTGAAGAATTAAATAAAGTAGCAAAAGAGCTTTTTAGAATTCTTAAACCTGATAAATATATTGCATGGCTTATTGGTGATCAAGCAAAAAAGAAACAATTCGTTCCTGTAGGATTAAAGTTATACTCAATATTGAATAAATATTTCACTCCTGTTGATATTGTTTGTGTTACAAGACACAATCAGACATCTAATACAAGAATTTGGGAATACAGAGCAAAAAAATATAATTTCTATCTTAGAGGCTTCAAATATCTGATAATAATGAAGAAGAAAGAAATATAAATTTTAACCCCCCTTTTAAAAATCCCCTCTAAAGAGGGGTGGATGCCGATGAAATCGGCAGACGGGGTGTGTAATTTATAATAAAGATAAAAAAAATGAAAAAAATATCTATCTTACTTATATTAATTTTAGTCTTTTCTTCATCACTCTACTGTGATGAAATTAGACTCAATATCCTTTTCACAAACGACATTCACGGTGGAATTGATGCTGTGCCAGCCACCTTTATGAATCCGGAATTCCCACCCCCACTTGGCGGAGGCGCATCTGCTGCGGCTATTATCAAATATGTCCGCAAAAAAGCAAAAGAAAATGGCGAACCTGTTTTGCTTCTTGACGCAGGAGACTTCTTCCAGGGTCATCCAATTGGCACAATGAGTAATGGTGAAGCAATTATAAAATATATGAATATGGTAAAATACGATGCAATGACCATTGGAAATCACGAGTTTGACGCTGGATATGCACAACTGAAAAAGACTTTATTTCTGGCTGAATTTCCAATTGTCTGTGCTAATATTGTTTTTGAGAATACAGGAGAAATCATCCCAGAAGCTGTCCCATATATCATGAAAGATATTCAAGGCGTAAAACTTGCCATAATCGGTTTATGTACAGAAGAAACTCCAATGATGAGTTTTCCTGAACATGTTAAAGGATTAAAATTCTTACCTGTTGCTCCAACCTTAAAAAAGTATATCAAGGAAGTTAAAGATAAAGGAGTAGACTTAATATTGGTTTTGGCTCATCTTGGAATTCCTTATGATGTCCAATCTGCTTATCAGCACGATATTGTAGAAGGACATATTAATGACCCTAACAAATATTGGCCTGATAATGCTATTGACCTTGCCTACAAAGTTCCCGGAATTGACCTCTTTTTCGCGGGACATATTCATAAAGGATACAATGAGCCCTGGGAAGAGCCGAATAATCATACTCTGCTTTTCCAAAATTATGCCTATGGCTCTAATATCGGGCATGTGATAATCAAGATAGACAAAGAGACCAAAACCATTTCTGGCTATGAACTGCCCGCTTATATTGATGGAGATTTGCTTACTTTATTTACTGAGGAATTTATTCCAGATAAAGAAGTAAAAGAAAAGATAGATGCTATGCAGATAGAAGCAGAAAAGGGAATGGATGAAATTGTCGGAGAAGCAGTCATTCATCTCTCAAGGGGTGTTGGTGCACAAAGTTTAATAGGCAATTTTGTTATGGATGCGATGCTTGAAGAAGTTGGAGCAGACTTTTCATTTCTTAATCTCGGTGGAGTAAGAGATGATATCAACAAAGGTCCCGTAATTTATCGTGATGTATTTGATGTTCTCCCTTTTGAAAGCCAGATAGTTACACTCAATATCTCTGGAGCATTGCTTAAAGAAATTCTGGAAATTAGAGTTTCTTACGGACATCAAGGATTACGAATTGCAGGCGGAGAAGTGGTCTATAATAAAAACCTCCCAAATTTCCAACGAGTTACAAAATTGAAAATAGCAGGCAAGGATTGGGACCCGAATAAAATCTATAAGGTTGCAACTACTGACTTTCTTATGGCTGGTAATGCGGGACTAACCATCTTAACAGAAATTCCACAACAGCAAATCACTTATAATTATATCATTATGCGGGATGCCTTAGCAAATTATTTTAGAAGGCACAAAATTGTTACTGCCAAAATTGATAATAGATGGATAATGGATATCACTTCTCAACCAACAAAAGAGATTGCTGAGTTTAATAAGAGAAAGACATCTTCTTTCAGATGAGATTGTATAAATCCACTCCTGCCTGTCCGTTCTTTGGCGAGAGATGGGTGTCCCGATTCATCGGGATAAGTTAAGTTACAACACGATTGTGTCACATTATGGAGGCTTCAATGGACATAAATAAAATTAGATATCAGGGCGACCTACAAGACACAAAAGATTTATATGAAGTCTATAAAGTAAAACAGATTATAAGTTCTCACGAAGAAATATTGAAAGAGCATATTTCTTTTAGAGATGAACTTCTTGCAAATTCCGTCCGATTAACATCTATTATATCTCCAAGAATTCGCAAAATTATTGAGAAAGTTAAGACGATATTTGACATCAAGGAAAATGTTGAATTCTTTTCTCTAAACAACAATAGTTACAATGCTTTTGCTTTCAAACAGAAATCTAACATAAGCATTGTCTTCACTTCAGGATTATTAGAAAACTTTTCTGATAATGAAATCCTGTTCGTATTGGGGCACGAAATTGGACATATCCTGTTTAACCACAATCGGCTTTTGCTTTTATACAATCCAAGTAAAAGAAAAATCACTTTTTTGCCAATTCTTGCGGAAAAAAAATTCTTAACATGGCAAAAAAAGGCAGAAATCAGCTGTGATAGAGCAGGTCTGGTTGCTTGCATGAATTATGAAACTGCTATCCAAAGTCTGCTCAAAATTTCGTATGGACTTACAGAAAAGAATCTAAACTTCAATTTACCAGAGCTAATGAGCCAATTGGATGACATTGCTCACTCTGAATATCTCTCACAGCTCAGCACAGCCACCCATCCCCTATTGCCAGTTCGTCTTAAAGCCCTTGAATTATTTCATAATTCAAAACTATTCTCTAAAAAGGGTAAAATCTCCCCAGAAAAACTTTCAGAAGAAGTTGATAAATTAATCGGGCTTACAAAATTCTATCCACGCAATAAAACTAAAGAACAAATGATGAAATTCATTGCTTCTGGTGGTGTCTCTATTATTGCAGCAGATAGAGAAATCAATATTGAAGAAATAAAAAGCCTGGTAAAAATCTTAGCAGATGTGTTCACAGATGACCCTGAAAAAGAGATTGTTTATGACAAAGAAAAAGTGGAAGCACAGTTAAAAAAATCTGCAAAATATCTTAAAGAAAAAGGCACTGATTACGACAGATTCTATGCGATGCATTTTTTGACAGTTATTGCTCTTTCTGATGGAAAATATACTATCAAAGAGAAGAATATGCTGCTTAAACTCGCAGAATCAATTGGCTTTTCTAAAGATGACGCTATGGGTGTCGTCTGGAAAACTTTGCAACAAAATGGCATTAATATTGATGTGCGACTTAACGAAATAGCACAAAATGTAAAAGAACATTATGCTGATTATCTAAAATAATCTATATATAAATCCTATTAAACTTCGGAGGTTTTATGAGCTGTCAGGGACCATTCCCTGACATTTCTTGCCAGAGGACAGATCCTTTGGAAAAGATATTCAGTGGTTGGTTTAAGTTCGTCATGGAGTGGTCCATGACGACTCCTCGGAAAATGGCATTAATATTGATGTGCGACTTAACGAAATAGCACAAAATGCAAAAGAACATTATGCTAATTATTTAAAATGATAGTAAACCAAAAGAGGCAAATTATTATGAAAAAAAATATTATAGCGCTATTTGTTATCATAACTTGCTTAACTTTTCCTTTATTTTCGAATACGATAATCATAAAAAATGAGGCGGGTAAAGAAGGTGATACGCTGTCAACTAAATCAAAAATTGACTCTATCTATTTAACTCAAAAACAAATGCGTAACATCCAACAGAAACTGTATAAAACTCTGCGGAATAAACCACTTCAAGATAAAAAATATGGCATAGAAATAAACATTCTAAGATTATTATTTTTTGGAACTAATAATGTTTTTTTTAACCATACTCTTAGTGGAGGAATATCATTTTTCAATATAGATAGACATGCGGAGATTACATTCCCCTTTTATTATTCTCATCCAGAATTTAATTGGGATGATGATTGGGAAGTGGAGGAAGATAAACTTCAACAGTTTACCTTAGATTGTCATTATAGACGTTTTTTAGGAAATACACAAAACGGATTCTACATAAGTGGATTTATCCGATATGCAAATCTTCGTGGATATGAAGGCTATTATTATTGGGGAGATGATAATCATAAAAAAAGCACTGAAAACAAATTGGGAGTTGGAATCGGTATTGGTTATAGGAAATTTTCTTACAAAGGATTCTATTGGGGAACAAGCCTAAATTTGGGCAGATATATCATTGGAGAAAATGATAAATTTAAAGGTGAATTTTTTGAGTATGATAATGACAATGAAGTTGTTTATAGCTTTGAATTATTAAAGTTTGGTTGGGCATTCTAAATTTATCAGATAAATTCTATAAAATATGAAGGTATTAAATGAAAACATTTAATTATATCATTTTAATGTTGATGATTATCCTTTTAACAAATAATCCTCTTTTTGCTCAATATAAAACTAAAGGTATAGGATTAGGTATTAGCCTTGGTAAAGAGTTCTTAGGAGGTACCGAGTTAAATATCTCATTGTTAGATTTTCCCAGTTTTTATGTCCCAATCATATTATCATCAACATTTAAACTTGAGCCTGAGATTGGATTTTATTCATATTCAATGTCTATAGAAGATCCTAATGAAGGTTGGGAAAAAGTAGAATATTATAATATATTTTCCTTGGGATTAGGAATTTTCCCTTTAAAACAATATGATAAAGTAATCATTAACTATGGAGTAAGATTGGGTCTAATTCATTATTCATTAGAAGAAAGTTTAGATGATAAAGAAGTTGAGAAATCATCTAAAACAGATTATATAATTAGTCCTTCAACAGGTGGTGAATATTTTTTCAATGAACACTTTAGTCTTGGTGGGGAAATACAATTAAACTTAATATTTGTTGGACAATATGATGATGATTACTATGATATCAATGTCTCTGAAACAATAACTAAAAGCAAAGCACTCTTTTTTTTAAGATGGTATTTCTAACTTCTACAGTTGATAAATAAAAAATTAAATATTTTATTCCTGATACATCCGGAAAAATAATATGATAAAAAACTTTGATGA
This sequence comes from uncultured Candidatus Cloacimonadota bacterium, assembly GCA_964398885.1. GTDB lineage: Bacteria > Cloacimonadota > Cloacimonadia > JGIOTU-2 > JGIOTU-2 > JAGMCF01. Next base: position 16,663 of record CAYNOU010000001.1, read on the forward strand.
ACTACTTGAAAAAGTAAAAAAACTTCCTTCCAAAAGAGTGGTTATTCCAGGTGCGGATACAAAAACAGTCATATATGCAGCAACTTTAGCCAAAGTTGAAGGAATTGCTGATTTTCTTCTTATAGGTGATAAGAAAAAAATCTTATCTTATATTGAAATGATTGAGGAATCCTTGCTTGATGCTTTTGAAATTATTGATGAATCTGACCCTCTAAAATGTGTACAAAAAGCTGTGGATTCCATTCATCAGAAAAAGGCTGATTTAATTTTAAAAGGAAAAACCACAACTTCCCAGCTTATGAAAGGTGTGCTGGATAAAGAAACCGGTCTTCAAACTGGTAATATATTATCTGATGTCTTCGTATTTGAAACCAGGAGCAGATTAACACTTATGACTGACGGTGGGATTGTCCTTTATCCAGAAATAAAAGAAAAGATTGCTTTGATAAATAATGCTGTTAAGGTTGCTCATCATCTTGAAAATCCAAATCCAAAGGTTGCTTTACTTGGTGCAATTGAAGTTCCAAACCCAAAGATGCCTCCAACAATTGACGCTGCTATCATTGCTCAAATGAGCAAAAGAGGACAAATAAAGGGATGTATTGTTGATGGTCCTTTTGCTCTTGACAATGCTATTTCAGAAGAAGCTGCAAAAATAAAAAACATAGACTCACCCGTTGCAGGAAATGCAGATATACTTATTATGCCAAATATTGAAGCTGGGAATATCTTTGGAAAGGCATTGACATATTATGCTCATCTTCGAGTTGCTCATGTTGTGATGGGTGCAAAAGCCCCAATATTAATTACTTCCAGAGCTGATGATGCAGAAACTAAACTGCACTCCATTGCTCTGGGAATTATCTGCGCTTATTAATTTAATATTCATATGAAAATCTCTTGCCACAGAGTCACACCCGTTCTCCGTCCAGATTATATCGGGACTGCGAAGGGTGAAGAGCACACAGAGATAAATGTAAAATTACGAATTACAATTAAATTGCAATGATCTTAACACCATTTTTAATGGTGTTTTAATAAACAGTCCCCGCGTACGCGGGGATCAAATCCTGCCCGTCTTGGCTCGGCACCAAGCCGAGACAGGTTAGGAACAAATGGGATCTGTGCATTCAGCCTCTCAATTTTCATACTCCTTCGTGTTAAGTATAATCGGTGACTACATCTATGTTTAATTATTTTATAAAAAATTTATTTAAAACTACTTTTTTTAAGAAAGGAAAAAATGACAAGAGTAGGTTTATCCTTTGATGATATTTTACTCATTCCAAATTATTCAGAAGTAGTTTCTCGCATTCATATTGATTTAACAACAAAGATTACTAAAAATTACAAAATAAAACTACCAATAATTTCTGCAAATATGGATACTATTACGGAATTTGATATGGCAGATAAAATTTACGAATTTGGCGGATTGGGTATTGTTCATAGATTTTGCTCAATTGAAAAAGAAGTATCAATAATTGAGAAATTACGCAATACTGGAAATGAAATATGTGCTGGGTCAATAGGTGTTGCACGGGAATACAAAGAGCGTCTGCAAGCACTGGTAGATGCTGGAGCAAACATAATCTGTATTGATGTTGCTCACGGACATCATAAGTTAATGGCAGACACTATAAATCTATGTAAAAAATATAATGTTGATATAATCGCAGGTAATATTGCAACTGTTGAAGCTGCAGAATTTCTATGCAAGCATGAAGTAGACGCTGTAAAAGTTGGAATCGGACCGGGTTCTATGTGCACCACTCGTATAAATGCTGGCTTTGGCGTTCCACAGATTACTGCACTTGAAGATGTCTGTTCAATAACAAAAAAATATAATGTTCCAGTAATTGCCGATGGCGGTATCAAAAACTCTGGCGATGTAGCAAAAGCATTAGCTGTTGGTGCTGATTCCGTTATGATTGGTGCTCTCTTCGCTGGATGTAAAGAAACTCCAGGACCAATTCATAAAGAAGGCAATTTCCCAAACTATCGGCTTTATAAACAATATCGTGGCTCAGCCAGTTTGGAATCAAAATTGGAACGAGGTGAAAAAGAAAAAAATATTGAGGGAATAAGCATTACTGTTGACTATAAAGGACCAGTCAAATATGTTGTTAAAAATATTGAAGATGGCCTGCGTTCTGCCTTTTCTTATGCTGGAGCAAATAATATCCAAGAATATCACAAAAAGGTAAAATATATTCAGACAAGGAAGCTGGTCGCGAGCTAACGAATTACGAGTTGCAGGTTAGTCTCAGAAACCCGACTCGAGCTCGCAGAGCCGTCAAATAAAAGATTGAGAGTATTTTGAAATTATTTTCTATTCCAACTAATAATAAACAAATTTATGAAAAAAACAATTATATTCTGAATTTGACACATTTTTATATTGACAAACATTCACAAATGCAGAATTTAAAAATTAGTTTTGCAGGACTTTTTCTTACAGTTCTCGAAAATTAGCACATAATTTCAACTTAGGAAAAAAATGAAAAAAAAGTTATTTTGCATAAATTTGGATTTTAAAATCCCTAAAATTATCAATTTTTTTTCAATTATATGAATCTTAAAAAAAGACAAAAAATCAAAGGAGGAGAAAATGCGCATTAGTATTAGAGGATTGTTATTTATTTGTTTGTTTGTATTCTTTAGCTCGATTTGTTCAGCTGGAGAGGTTTTTAAACAGGTTCAAGAAAGTGGGATTGTAAGAATTGGTCTCGAAAACAATATTATCCCATCAGGTTTTATAAATAACGAAGACCAGTGGGTTGGTTTTGATGTTGATATGGCTGAAGCTCTTGTGGAACATCTTAAAAAATATGTTGGAAAAGAACTGAAGATTGAATTTGTCAAAGTGGATAATGAAACTCGAATTTCATTTGTAGTTTCCAGAAAGGTAGATTTAAGCATTTCCAATATGACTCACACAAAAAAGCGGGATGATATCATCGACTTTTCGATCACCTATTTTTTTGACGGTCAGAAAATCCTGGCAAAGAAAGGCAAATTTGAGAAGCTGGAAGATTTCGCAGGAAAGTTGATTGCTGTGGAAAAAGGAACTACAGCAGAGATGAAGGCTGTCGAAATTTTAAAAAAAATTGGTGTCCAGAAACCTGAACAACACATAATATCACAAGGAATTACAGAGTGTTTTGAGCTTCTTAAAAACGATGAAGTTGATGGTTGGTTAGATGATAGTTCAATTCTTTTAGCACTTTCAGCTATTGAACCTGGAAAATACGAATTAATTGGTGATTTCCTCAGTAACGAGCCATATGGGATGGGTTTGCCCGAAAATGATAGCGATTGGCGGGATGCAGTTAATTTTGCTATTCAGGATATCTGGCATGATGGAACATATGAAAAGATCTATAATAAATGGTATGGACCGGATTCTTCATTTTATTTCCCATTGAGCGAAGAAATCGAAATCTGGCCTTAAAAAAATATTTTTTAAACAAAAGGGGGAGAAGTGAAAAAAGGTATTTTCATTTTAGGTATTTTTGCATTTATTATCTTATCAGGATGCGCCAAAGCTCCAAAAAAAGTTTTACTGGTTTTTAGTTATCATCCGGAATATTCGTGGGTAAAGGAACAAACAAAAGGTGTGGAAGAAATTCTCACAGATAAAGTTTATAATCAAGAGGATAAAACGATTCTCCAACACAGTAAATATAAAATTGAAAAATTCTATCTGGATACCAAAAGACATACCAGTTCTGAATGGAATGAAAAAATTACTGAGGAAACAATTAAAAAAATCGCAGAATTCAAACCTGATATTGTTATTGTATTTGATGATAATGCTTGCGAATTGGTAGCAAAACAATACATCGGAAAAAAACTACCTTTTGTTTTCTGCGGTATGAATGGTGAACCATCTGACTACGGATTCCCTGCTGAAAATATTACAGGCGTAATAGAAAGACTTCACATCGATGAATCGTATGAACTTCTAAAACAAATTCTACCGGATGTTGAGAAAATTGCCTTTATAACTGATAATAGTCATACTTCACAAAAGATTATGAGCAGGATAAACAAAGCTGATTTTCCTGCAGAAATTAGCGAAATTATGACCACAAATGATCTTAATGAATGGAAAAAAAAGATAAAGGATTTCCAAAATAATGTGGATGCAATCGGTATAATTTTGTATCACACAATCCAAGCAGACGGAAAAAGCATTCCTTCAGAAGAAGTAATTCATTGGACGATTGCCAATAATCAGCTTCCGGAATTTGTCTTCTGGGATTTTGTGATTGCAGAAGGTGCTTTTTGTGGTGTAACGATCTCCGGTTATGAGCAGGGAAAAGCAGCAGCAGAAATTGCAGTAAGAATTTTAAATGGCGACAAACCTGCTGATATTCAAATTTCTCGTACAAACGCGGTAATTCCAATGATTAACCTGGAAAGAGCAAAACAACTTAACCTGAAAATTAATGAGGAAATTCTAAAAAAATAAGGGAGTTAAAATGTTAACTTTTGCAGAAGAACTTTTATTACTTGCCTTAGATGACGAAAAGGGAGTTCTCGTTCAAATGCCGATTATGTCATTTGAATATGGACTTGTTGGAGCAATTCTGATGGAATTAGCTCTGATAAACAAAATCGACACGGATTTGAAAAACCTGATTCTCGTAGATGAATCTGAAACCGGAGATGAAATTTTTGATAAAGTCATCCGCTTTATTAAAGAATATCCAAAATCTAAAGATGCAAAATATTGGGTTAATGTAATTTGCAGTAGAATCGAAAATCTTAAAGACCTTTTATTAGCCCGTCTTATTGAAAAGGGTATTTTGAAAGAGATTGAAAAAAAGATTCTCTGGGTTTTTTCAAAAAGGCGATATCCAGTAGTTGATAACAAAGAAGAAAAAGAGGTGAAAACCAGGATTCGTGATACTATTTTGAGTGACGAAATTCCAGACCCGCGGGATATTGTGTTGATTTCCCTGGTAAGGACTTGTGGGCTGATGGATGAAATTTTTTCTACTGAAGAGATTGAGACTGCAAATTCTCGAATAGCTCAAATTGCCAAAATGGATCTGATTGGTCAGGCTGTTTCTAAGGTTGTAAATGAGATTCAGAAAATGGTCACATCTGCTGTTGCTTCAGTTATGATGGGTCCTCCAGCATAAATGAATTTGTTGATTTAATCATTTGGAGATATGGTGATTGAAAATTGAATATTGAATATTGAACTAATATTTTGCATCGTTCCCAATCCCCTCATTCCATTCTTCCTTTCTCGTCTTCTCGTCTTCTCGTCTTCTCATCTTCTCATCTTCTTGTCTTCTCATCTTCTCGTCTTCTCGTCTTCTCATCTTCTCATCTTCTTGTCTTCTCATCTTCTCGTCTTCTCGTCTTCTCATCTTCTCGTCTTCTCCTTTTATTTGACATTAGGAATTCGGATTTAGAAATTAATTTATTTTTTCCGGTTTTCCCGGATTAGGTGGTAAAAAATGAAGCAGTTTAATTTTATTTTGATTTATCTTTTTATGAGTATTTGTTTCATTTTCTCTCTTTCAGCAGAGGAGAAAATTTTGGAGCAAACTATTGTTCTGGAAGTTCAGTGGTTTCCGCAATCTCAATTTGCAGGCTATATTGTTGCTTATGAAAAAGGATTTTATAAAGAGCTCGGACTTGATGTTCAGATTAGTTTTTCGGATGGAACTGATAGTCCGATAAATAAAATCCTGAATGAAGAAGCAAAATTCTGTACAGCCTGGTTGTCTCAAGCGATTGTTCTAAAAACAAAAGGAACACCAATCGTAAATATCTCTCAAATCCTGCAAAAATCTTCACTTTTGTTAGTTGCAAAAAAAACGAGCAATATTTTTGAGCCGACAGATATGAATGGAAAATGCATCAGTACCTGGGGAGGTGATTTTTCCATCCAACCCAATGCTTTTTTTAATAAATTTGATATTAATGCGAAAGTTGTTCCCCAGTCTTTTACAATCGATGCCTTTCTTGCCGGTGCCTGCGATGTTTGCTCTGCAATGTATTACAATGAATATCACAAATTCATTCAGGCCGGAATAAATGAAGATGAATTAGTGCCTTTTTTCTACTCTGATTTTAACCTGAATTTTCCGGAAGATGGGATATATTGCACTGAAAAAACTTTTAATACTAATCCTGAACTTTGTAGAAAGATCGTTCAAGCTTCCATTTCAGGCTGGGAATATGCTTTTGCTCATCCTGAGGAAACTCTGGATTTTGTGATGAAATATTGTGATGAATTTTATATGCAAACCAACTGGTCTCATCAGAAGTGGATGCTGAAAGCAATTGAAACTGCAGTTAAATATCAAGTTGGCGATGATTCTGCGAATTGGGGAAAATTGCGAAAAGATGATTTCCTGAGAGTTGCTTATGAATTGAAAGAACAAGGTTTTATAGATGAAATTCCGAATTTCAATAATTTTTTTAAAGGTGATTTGAAATGATAGATGATATAAAATTAGAAGTAAAAAAACCAATCCTGAAAAAATTAATTCTTTCCATTGGAATTCCGCTTTTAATAGTTTATTTAACTGTTTTAGTTCTGAATTATATCTGGGGAAAAAGTGCTGCTCTCGAGCAGACAAAAAATTATCTGATAGAATTAACAAACCATCATGCTGCTGTTCTGGATGCTCAATTTTCAAAGATAACCATGGCTCCGATTGCAGTTTCGGAAGCTCTTGAAACTCTGCAAAAACCTACTCATGAGCAACTCATTTCTCTAGTAGAAGAAAAAATGGAATACAATCAAAATATTTTTGGGATGGCTGTAGCATTCGAGCCTTATGAATTTAGCTCCCAAAAAGAGTTTTATTCTCCTTATGTGTACAAAGAGAATGGGAGTTTTTTGTCTTGTGAGCTATCTGAGAGTTACAATTATCTGCTTAAAGATTGGTATTTGATACCTAAACTATTGAATCACTCTTATTGGATAGAACCCTATTTTGATGAAGGCGGTGGTAATATTTTGATGAACACATTTTCTGCTCCGATTTATTCCAAAGATAAATTCATAGGAATCGCCACTGCAGATATGTCTTTGGAAAATCTTAAAGCCAGTATGGATAGTATTAACATTATGGGAGGATACACATTTATCATCAGCCAGCATGGAACCTATATTTACCATCCGAATAGAAGGGATATTATGAGGGAAACTCTTTTCAGTAAAGCACAAAGAGTAGATTTCCCTCCTATGAGAGAATTTGGACGCGATATGCTGAAAGGCAATAAAGCTGTTACTCCCTTCTTTGACCCGATACAAAATTCCAAACAGTGGCTGGTTTATACTCCCATAAAATCTACGGGTTGGACATTAGCTGCAGTTATACCGGAAAAACAAATTTTAGCATCTGTGCATTCTGCAATTATACGTCAGAGTTCGGTTATGTTAATCGGACTTCTGATTATTTCATTGGTTATTATCTGGGCTTCTATGGGAATCGCTAAACCGATTCGAAAACTGGTTGGACTCGCAGGAATACTTGCCACCGGAAATCTGGATGTACAGATGGAAAATATCAAAGGGGAAGACGAAATTCATGAACTGGCTGTGGTTTTCAATAAAATGGTCATAGATTTGAAACAACATATTGAAGATTTAACAAGAACCACAAAAGCAAAACAAGCTGTGGAAAGCGAATTGAAAATTGCGCGTCAAATCCAGGAATCGCTTTTGCCCAGAATCTGGCCTGCTTTCCCGGATAGAGAAGAGTTTGATCTTTATGCAAAGAATATTCCTGCCAAAGAAGTAGCAGGTGATTTCTATGATTTCTTCTTTTTGGATGATAATACTTTAGCTATTATTATTGCAGATGTTTCCGGTAAGGGAATTTCAGCCGGATTATTTATGGCTGTAACCAGAACTTTGATGAAAACCGTTTGTCAAAAAGGTGTTGAACCGGCAGATGCTGTTGAGAAAGCGAACAATATTCTTTGCCAGGATAATGATGCATGTATGTTCACAACTCTTTTTCTGGCAATTTACAGCGTGGATACCGGCAAGTATTCTTATGCAAATGCAGGGCATAATTTGCCGATTGTTTTAGCGAAGAATGGAGATTGTAGATTCCTGCCAACTCTTAATAATATTGCCATGGGAATCGCTGATGAACACCATTACAACCAGGTAGATTCAAATTTAGAAGTTGGTGATAGTTTGATTCTTTATACGGATGGAGTTACAGAAGCAACTGACGGTTCGGATAATCTTTATGGTGAAGAAAGATTTTGTGAAAAATTGAAAATCAATGTTTCAAATCCTGTGGAAGTCCTTTTGAATAAAATCGAAGATGACCTTGATAAATTTCAGGGAGAAAATCAATTTGACGATATTACCATGTTATTTATTAGAAGGATGATATAAAGACAAATGAAAACCGAAAATATTTTTACTGAAAATGGGATTATAGATTCTCACGAAATATTTGAAACTTTATTGAAATCTGATGATTTCAAATTGGAACGGATAATTTCTTCCGGGCAGGCAACTCCAGAGGGTGAATGGCTTTGTCAGGAATTGGATGAATGGGTGATACTTCTGAGAGGAAGTGCAGGATTAAGTTTTGAAGATGAGGAATGTATCCACAATTTGTTTCCTGGAGATTATATTCATATCCCTGCAAATAAGCGACATCGCGTGGAATGGACAGATAAAAACCAAAAGACAATCTGGTTAGCGTTTCATTATAAATAATGAAGTTCGTAAACTCACCCCAGCACATAGTTTATTTATCTTCGTTGTAGTTTAGACAAAGTAGGTGTTGGGGTCTTGGAAACGGGGATAGGAGTTTTCAACTACAACTCGAGATTGAAAATAAAACTTGCTAAATTTTTGAAATTTAGCACGTTTGTCTTCTCATTCCCAAGCCCCAGCTTGGGAATGTAATTCTTTGTGTTTTAGAAGATTACTAAGCTGGGGCTTAGTAACCAGAATTTGGCCGGAATGTAGTGGGATTTATTAAAAATAAATTATGGAATAGAAAAATGGTTAAAAAAGAAATATCAACAATTAGTTTACCGGTCAACTTATCATATTTAGCTGCCATACAATCTTATATTGGAGCAATAGCAAACAAAGTCGGCTTTTCTCAAAAAGACAAAAACTTGATTCTTTTAGCAGTTGAGGAAGCGGTTTCAAATGTTGTTAAACATGCATTTTCACCAGAGGAAGAAGCAACTTTTGAGGTGACATGCCAATTGTCCTCCACTGAATTACGTGTAATTATCAAGGATAAAGGTTTACCTTTTGATCCCTCTCAGGTAAAGGCATTTTCTCTAAAAAAAGCTTTAAAAGAAGAAAAACAAGTCGGTCTTGGATTTCGTTTGATGAAAGGAAGTGTAGATGAACTGACTTTTCATAATAAAGGTTTTGGGGGAAAAGAAGTCCACATTGTAAAATTTCTTCATCAGCAGCGTATTGAAAATCTTATTGAAGAATCTTCTTTGCAAGAGTATTCTCAACCAGTACATATAAAGAAAAAAGAAAAAATTCCCTATCATGTTCAGCTTCTGGAACCATCTCAGGCAATAGACATTTGCAGGAGTGCCTACAGGACTTACGGATACACTTATATTTATGAGCATATTTATTATCCGGAACGAATAGTGGAAATGACGAAAACTGGCGAGCTCATTTCTGCTGTTGCTGTATGTGATGAGACAAATGAAATAATGAGCCACTCAGCTCTGGAATTTTTTGGTGAAAAAAAGGAACTGCCTGAACTTGGCATGGCGTTCACCAAACCTAAATTTCGAGGTCAGGGTTGTTTTAATTCTATTGGCGATTTTCTCGTCAGATATGCAAAAGAAATCGGTATTACAGGTATGTTTGCAAAGGCTGTAACCACCCATCCATTTTCTCAAAAAGGGTGTTTACGTCATGGACTAAAAGAATGTGGAATGCTCATTGGTTTGTCTCCTACAAAAAAATTCAAAAAAATGGAAGAAAAAGCCGGGCAGAGAGAAAGTCTGGTTCTTGTGTATTTATCTTTAAAAAAATCTTTGAAACCGGTTATATGCCTGCCTTCACAGCATAAAGAGATTATTGAAAAAATCTATAAAAATATAGAAGTACCATATATGTTAGAAAAACCGGAACAAAGAGATATCCCACAGCTTTGCGAAGAGCAATCCAATATTGAAATAAATGTGAACAGTTCGCTTTTGATTGCTAATATCCGGGTGAAAAAATATGGGAAAAGTATTATCGATGAAGTTCAACTTCGTTTGAAAGAATTATGTTTCAAAAAGATAGAAGCAATAAATATCTATCTTAATCTGTGCGATCCATATACAGCTATTTTCACGGAAAAATTTGAAAAAATGGGATTCTTCTTTGCAGGTGTGTTGCCAACCAAATCCAGGCAAAATCTGATTCTGCAGTATCTTAATAATGTACCTATCAATTACTCCAAAATCATTACTCTCACAGATTTTGGTACAAATTTACTATCTTATGTGAAGTCTTTGGATCCAAATCAGCATCTTCAAAATTATTAGCTTTGAAAATCGGGTTTTCATGCATTTGGGAATTCAAAATTAAAAAATATAGGTGGAGAGATGAAATTTGAAAGATTTAAAATAAGTTTTAAGGTTTGTATTGGTGTATTATTAATGCTTATTTCCTGTTCAACCCCAACCCCTTGAAACCCGACTCGAGCTTGCAGAGCCCTAGTCGAGTTTCAGATAAGTAGATTTATTTTCTTATCAAAATTCGATTTCATCTTTCTTGACATCCTGAGCGAAAAAAACAATTATTCCTTTAGATTCAGCTCATTCCACAAAAATGACCCGAATTGAATTGGAAAACTTGACAACTCAACTAATAGGACAAAATCAGTAAGAAAATAAATCTTTGTGTACTCTGTCGCAAGCTGGCAGAGTGAACCATCGGAGGTTAAATGAAAAAAGGCTGGATTGTAGTAATTGCTATTATAGTCATACTTCTGCTTATAGGTGTCTCAAAATACAACACCTTTGTAAAAATGAAGGTAGAGATAGATAATGCCTGGGCAGAAATTGATAATCAGTTAAAACGCAGATATGACCTAATTCCAAATTATGTGGAAACGGTCAAAGGTTATGCAAAACACGAAAAGGAAGTTTTTACCGAAGTTACAAAAGCAAGAGCAAGTGTTGGTAAGGCAACCACCAGAGAAGAAACAATTAACGCAAATAATGAACTAACTGGTGCCCTTTCTCGTTTACTGTTAGTTGTGGAACGCTATCCTGAATTAAAAGCTAATACAAATTTCATTAGATTACAGGATGAATTGGCCGGAACAGAAAACCGTCTTGCTGTTTCAAGAAGAAGATATAATGAATCAGTAAAAATTTACAATCAGAAGATTGTGGTTTTCCCAAACAATATGATTGCTGGAATGTTTAACTTCTCAAAAGAACCTTTCTACGAGATTCAAGAAGCTGAAAAAGAAACTCCCGATGTAGGTAAAATTTTAAAAAAAAGTTAGATTTGATATAAAAACCTCTTAATTTCGAAAATGTTACAATGACTTTTGCTTTGCTTAAACTCTCATTCCCAAGCCCTCCCCAATTGAATTGGGGATTGGGAATGCTTACAACGCCATTTTCATTCTCCTTTCAGGCTCGGCGCCTCTGTCTCGGCTCCCGATATATCGGGAGACGGGCAGACGGGTGCGTCTCGATTTGTTTTCGGGACATGTATGTTTCATCTTTAATCTTTTTCCTTTAATCTTTCCGCCATAGGCGGATCAGCCTCAGGCTGATAGTCTTTATTTTTGCGTTTTACAGCGCTATGCATTCCTAAAATATAATGTTATCTCAGAAGTTTATTGAAGAGCATTGGGCAAGGATAACTTTAACCTCCTTTCTTCTTTTGCCCTTTGCTCTCCTTTTTAGTTTTATATTGAAAGTTCGTAGGTTTTGTTTTGCGATAGGAATGTTTAAACAATATAATTCAAAATGTAAGATTATTAGTGTTGGAAATTTAGTAGTTGGAGGAACTGGTAAAACACCATTTACCATTTTGTTAGCAAAATATTTGAAATCAAAAGGAAACTCGGTAGCAGTGTCTCACAGGGGATATAAGGGAAAATTTGAGAATATGGTAAAACTAATTTCTGATGAAAATTTTATTTATGATTGTGCAAAAGATGCTGGTGATGAACCATTTTTATTGGCACAGAATTTGTTAGGAATTCCAGTAATTGTGGGAAAGAATCGCACGAAAGCAATTAAATATTTGGAGAAAAAGTTTTCACCAGATTATATTATTTTAGATGATTCATATCAGCATCTTAAAGTGAGGCATGATATTGATTTTTTACTATTCAGTGCAAAGAACCCTCTTGGAAATGGCTTTGTGATACCTGCCGGGATGCTTCGTGAACCTAAAAGTGCAATCAAATTTGCAGATGTTGTTGTTTTTAATGATTGTTCCGATAATTTTAAGATTCCCAAAGAAATGAGTAAATTTCAAAAACCAATTTTTCAAACTGAATATGAAATTAAAAACTTTATAAATTATCAAACAGATGAAACTGAAGATATTAGTTATTTTAAAAATAAAAAGATATACTTAATTTCCGGAATTGGTAATCCAGAATCATTTGAAAATAGTATAAAGAGTTCAGGGATTGATTTTTCGCACCATTTTATTTTTTCAGACCATTATTATTTTAGATATGAGAATGACATTCGTCCAATTATTCGCAAAGGACTCAAAGAAAAGATTGACACTATTTTGACAACTGAAAAGGATTTTATGAAAATGCAAAATTTCCCTTTATATGAAATTGATTTTTATTATGCTAAATTAAATATTAAAATAATTCCGATGTATCGGAAGAAAAAACTTGAAGAATTGATAAATAAAATTTTATAATAATAACTACAAAAGAATATTTCAAAGTTAATTAAAGTAATAGCCACAGAGGCACTGAGAAAATAGATAACTATAATAAAAGTGTTAAATTAAATAAAATCCTCTGTGTCTCCGTGGCTAAAGTATTATGTAGGAGTATTATGTAGGAGGAACAAATGCCATTTATCTCTCATAGTAATAAAATTGTAGTGGAATTTAAAAACTATGTGAATACGGTTGAGAAGTCCTTAGATGTGCTGTCAGAGGTTTTTCTTATGTACATTCAAAATCCTAAAGAGATTGAGGAGTTTACAAATCCTGTTCATAAATATGAAGCGGAAGCTGATGACATTAAAGATAAGATTGAGCAGGAGCTATTTCGCGGTTCGCTCTTGCCCGACGCAAGGGAGGACATTTTTAATATTATATCCTCTTATGATAGTATTCCTGATGTGGCACAAAAGATTTTGGAATTCTTTGCAGTGCAGTCAATTAGAATACCTGAACAGTTTATAGAACTGATTGAGGAATTGTTTATGAAAAGTGTTGAAACTGCCAAGAGACTCAATAAAGCTGCGTTATTTCTTCTTACTGATTTAGAGGGGACCAAAAAAATGCTGGAAGGTATAGATGATTTAGAAAGTAGAGTTGACCATCTTGAAAGGGATTTAGTTCTTAGCATTTTTAGAGTTGATATAGATTTGTCTAAGAAGCTTTTTCTCCGTGACTTTATCAAAAAAATAGCTCAGATATCTGATGAAGCAGAGCACATAGCTAATAGAATGCTAATTTTTTGCATAAAAAATAAGGCTTAGAACTTTGAGTTTTTATTTACTTGGTGCCATTTTTCTTGGCTGGTCTCTTGGCACAAATGATGCTGCAAATGTTTTTGGCACAGCAGTTGCTACCAGAAGTGTAAAATACAGAATGGCAGTTATTCTTACTGCTATTTTTGTAATTTTGGGTGCAATAATAAATGGTAGACCAGGCATTAATACTTTGGATAGTATTACACACCAAAATTTGTTTTCAGCATTTGTAGTATCTATCTCTGCTGGGATTGTTGTAATAGTTATGAGTTTTTTAAAATTACCTGTTTCAACTTCACAGGCAGTAATTGGTGGAATTTTAGGAGTTGGATTTGTTAATCACAATATTGAATGGTATCGCTTAATCAAAGTTGGAATTTGCTGGGTGAGCACTCCAATTGGAGCAGCAATTATCTCATTTCTCCTCTATTTTATATTTAGGCCTTTAATAAACAAAATTACAAATCCGATAAAAAGAAATAACATTTTAAAAATTGGTCTGATTATTGCGGGGTCTTACGGAGCTTATGCCCTGGGTGCTAATAATGTTGCAAATGTAATTGGGGTTTTTGTTGGTGAAGGGAACGGGATGTTGAACCCTTTGACAGCTACTATAATTGGTGGTAGTGCAATCGCATTTGGAACTCTTACTTATAGTAAAAAGGTGATGTATACAGTTGGGAAGAATCTGGTAGTCCTTGACTCTTTTACAGCTTTTATTGCTGTTCTTGCAGAAGCAATTACAGTTTATATTTATGCACTTATTGGCGTGCCGGTTTCAACATCTCAAGCAATCGTTGGTGCAGTTTTAGGGATTGGTATTCTGAAAGGAATTCGTACAATTAAGAAAAAAACTTTAAGAAATATACTGTTGGGCTGGGTGGCAACACCTGTAGTTGCAGCAATTGTCTCTTTTGGAATATTTAAGATTATTAAATTTGTAAAACCGTATTAAATATTGAAATAAGTTAAGGAGTTTATGCAATTCATAGATACACACGCTCATCTGAATTTTTCTGATTATGATAAGGATAGAGACGAGATTATCGCTTCTGCTTTTAAAAATGGTGTGAAATATATCATCAATGTTGGGACTGATTTGAACACATCCAAAGAATCTATTAGTTTAAGTAAAAAATATGATAAAATTTTTGCAACTGTTGGATGGCATCCGCATGATGCTGAATCTTATGATGAAAATGAATTACTGAAACTGCTTGATAATAAAAAGATTGTTGCTATTGGCGAGATAGGTCTTGATTATTATAGAAATTTATCGCCCAAAAATATTCAAAAAGAAGTATTTGAAAAACAGATAAAAGTTGCAATTGATAAAAACCTCCCGATAATAATTCACGATAGAAATGCTCATAATGATGTGTTGGAAATATTGAAAAAGTATAATCCAAAAAAGGTTGTGTTTCACTGCTTTTCAAGTGATTATTCACTTTTATGTAAGATTATAGAAAAGGGATGGCATGCTTCTTTTACTGGAAGTGTAACATTTAAAAAAGGTGAATATTATTCAATAATTAAGGATATTCCAGATGATAGATTTTTTGTAGAAACCGATACACCATTTTTAACTCCAAAACCTTTTCGCGGTAAAAGGAATCATCCTGAATATGTAAGATATATTATCGAAACTATCGCAGAAATAAAGCAGCAAACCCCAAATGAAATAGCCGAAATAACTACCCAAAATGCAGAAAAATTCTTCTTATTAACTAAAAAACTTGATTAGAGAAATTTACCTCAAAATAGTTTGCCTAATTTTACAGTAGATAAATTGATGATATCAATTTGAAAACGGTTAACGGATGACGCCTGACGAAACGAGCATCGCAACCGGAACCGTTTAACGAAATATTAAATGGAGGTAAGATGGCAGTAAAGATTGATAAGGAAAAATGTATTGGCTGCGGCGTATGCGTGGATGTCTGCCCAACAGAGGCACTCTCTCTTGTGGATGATATTGCTGTTTGTGATGAAGATTTATGTGTTGATTGCGGAGTTTGCATCCCAGAGTGCCCCTCAGAAGCAATATCTGAATAAGACCCAAATTATTCAAAAGCCATCTCCCCACAATTTAGTGGATGGATGGCTTTTTTGGGTATGATTTATGAAAAAAATATTAATTATTATTTTCTCAATTTTATCTGTTAGTTGCTCATCTCAATTAAAAGAGGTTAATAATATTGATAAACCAGATATAGCAGATTCATTAAAAACTCAACAACTAATAGAGCAATATAAAATTATTTTTAACAATCAGCAAAAAGAAATAGATTCATTATATCAAATTGTTGCGGAGTTACAGGATTCAATAAATTTTTTGAATAACACGATTAGAATAAAAAACAATGCCAAATTTCCTGATTCCTTATTATTTGCCGGTTATAGGTTTGACCTCACAAATGAAAGATTAAGGCAAAAATTTATAAAATGTTACAAAGCTGAATTAAAATTTGCATATAAATATATTCCAAGAAGCACAAAGTATTTTCCTATTATTGAAGAAATCCTGGGTGATTACAATCTCTCTAATGATTTAAAATATTTAGTAGCAGCAGAAAGTTATCTTAGTCCTTTTGCAAAATCTTCTGCTGGGGCAACTGGTTTCTGGCAATTTATGAAATCTACAGCAAAATACTATGACTTACAGATTAATCAGTTTGTTGACCAACGAATGGATATTTTTGCGTCAACAAAGGCGGCGTGTGAATATATTTTGTGGGCTCACAAGTCATTAAAAAGTATGGGTGCCAATGACATGCTTCTGGCTATTTGCTCATTCAACTCAGGTTTGGGAAATATTAAAAAAGCTATTAATGAACAAGGAGGAAAGGATTTCTTTAGTCTTATTCAAAGAAAAAGTGAAACCGATGATTATATATGGCGAGCTTTAGCAATTAAGTATATCATTGAAAACGAGGATAAAATATTTACGAAAAAATTTGAAAGAGAACAAAATCTACTATCCACTTGTAAAACTGTTGATCTTACTTTAAAGGGGTATTATAAATTAGATGATTGGGCACAAGCACAAGGAACTTATATTAAACAAGTTTGGGAATTGAACCCATGGATAAAGATTTATAAAAGAAATCAATATAGATACTCTCCTATTAATGATGTGATTATTAGCCCCGGCACTTATACAATTCTAATTCCAAAAGATTCATCCCCTGATGAAACCAAATTAGCAAGGATAGAAAAACAATTCTTAAATAAAAATGATGGGTATTTTGCGATTGAACATATTGTAAGAAAAGGTGAGAATTTGTCTATTATTGCAAAACGTTATAATACAACTGTAACCAATCTTATGAATATAAATGGATTACGCTCAACAACGATTTATCCAGGACAGAAATTAAGCCTGATAACAAACTATGGAAACTATTATGTAGTAAAAAAAGGCGATTCGCTTTATAAAATTTCTCAAAAATTAGGTATATCAAGTCAAAGACTTATTGATAAAAATAATTTATTAGTAAAAAATAGAGCAGGAAAGAAGATAGTTTATATCTATCCCGGGCAGAAGCTTTATTTTTAAAACGATACAAATAAATCAACTCAGGTGTCATGGTCCATACCATGACACAAATCACTGTCAGGGAATGGTCCCTGACAGCCCATGTTAAAATAAGATCCAACACGATTTATAATCATGTTTTTTAGACACCATTATAAATGGTGTCGAATCAGATTATGCTAAATTAAATAAAGAAATATTTTATCAAATAAATTTATCTTAGAAGCAGCATCTTTTTAACGGCTGATTTATCTCCTGAAGATAATCTACAAAAATATATTCCATTAGGAACTTGGTTTCTATTCTCATCTTTCCCATCCCAATTTATGGAGTAGTCCCGATACATCGGGGCTTTCGTGGAGAGAGACTCTCCACACTCCAAGCATTTCACCAATTGTCCTTTTACATTATAAATTTTTATCTCTGCGTTCTTTGCGTCTCTGCGGTGAATATTAAAAGATATAGTGGTTGAGCTGCTGAAAGGATTAGGATGGTTAGTAAGTTGGACACCATTTGCTATTTGAAGCTCCTCATCAACACTCGCAGTTGAATATTCATAAATACTTGCAGAAGTGCTTTCTAAATATAAGAGATAATTATTACTATTTCGTTTAAAAGGTATAATACTCGTTGCATGTGACCAGTTCTGAAAATTATAAATTTCGTTTAAGTAGTTGTATTCAATACTTGTTAAATCGTATATACTACATGTTTCCCCACCTAAAAATAAAAGATGATTCTCTCTATCAATACCTAATCTTCCGCCTTTGTTAATAGTGAATAAATATTCCGGCGTTTCTGGATTTGAAATATCAAATATACTGCAATCACCGAAATCAAGACTTTCACTGATAAAAAGATAATGTTCATAAGTTCCTATATTCTGAGCAGGCATAATATCCTCCAATATGAGAGTATTTGCTAATTCTAAATCAGTAGTATCAATATTTCTGACTACATAGAGGTCATCACCTAAAATTATATAGGCAATATTATCATAAAAACAGATAAATCCACCATGAGCACCTGGTATTTCTAATGTAGCCACTTCCTCTAATTGATTATTAGAATCAAGTATATATTTATGCAATGTATCGTTATAAACTATGAAAAATCCAATATCTTCTTTATAATATGGCTCAAGTGCCTGAATATAAAGAGTATCCCAAGGTATAAGGCCACCTTCTTCTGTGATATTTAATATTATATCTACCCATATTTCATTTTCTATGTCAGTCATTCCAGAAATAGCTATTATATCTCCGTCACCATAAAATAAAGCAGAATGGAACTCTTCAAGATATTCTCCAATATATTGTGGGTCATTGAGGTTAGAAATATCAAAGGAATGGATTCCACGAAGATAAGAATTTACAAAAAACATATTATCTCGTATATATGCGTTATAAAAACTACCATAGGTACAATAATTTCCAATATGGTCTAAACTATTCTCTGCAATGGAAAATATCTCTATGCCGTATTCACCTGCTCCCCAATAAACTATATTATTATAAATTATTGGTTTTCCACCACCCCATACAGGATATACATCATGATAATAATCTAAAAGAACAGGATTGTCCAAATTGCTTATGTCAAAAAGTCTTAAACCACTACCACTTACAATCATTTTATCACCAGAAATATCTATATTCCACTGAAACAGTTCTATTTCATTTATCATTTCCCAATCAAATGGTTCTGAAATATCCCAAAATTCTATCTCAGCACCATTGCCGATAACAAGAATGGTATCTTGTATAAGCTTAGCGCATCTATAACCCCAAGTATCATTTACATCATATTGAGCAATGACTTGCAAACTATCAGGATTTGATATATCATATAGTCTTACAATCCCATGTAATTTATTAAAGGCAATATTTTCTTTAATGTATAGTAGAACTAAATTCTGGGGAGCATCAATTTGGGTGATTTCATCAAATGTTTCATTATCATAGATATGAATTATACTTTTGCTATTTTGATAATCCCAATCGTGAACAAAGACATAATTATTATTTATAAAAGCATAAGAGAATGAATTGAGATATAAGGAATCAGTTAAAACTGGATTGTATTTATCTTCAATATTAAAACGATAAAGAACATATTCTGGAATGAGAGTAGATGCATAAGCAAAATTATCCTTAACCACCACACTATAAGTAAGATGATATAGATTCACATCACTTAATAATGTTAAGCTATGGTCATCTTCAATATGGAATATCTGGAAGCACCTTATATTTACAGCGTAGAGATAATCATCCTGAATATTAAATCCATCATAATCTGGGGAATAACATCCCGAAAAGCCAAACTCTGAAATCTTGTTAAATTCAAAAGCATTTATAAAAAGGGGATCAGCAAATATTATTAAGGTTAGGATTAATGATAAAATTATATATTTCATAGTAACCTCTTTTTTATTGGGGGAAGGAGTAAATTCCCTTCCCCCCTTTGGTTTTCTGTTATTCCTCTTGAGGTTCTGGCTCTTCGGGATACGGATACGGAACACATAAAGATAGATGCAAATTAACATGAAGATCATTAAGATGCATAATTTTTGTTTCAGAGTCAGAATAATTGCCTGCAACTACTGTTGAAGTTATTTCTTTACCTACATTAAATGCTGTTACCTCAAAATAGTAATTGTCAGGTCCATGGTATGGTCGGGAAGGAGGGTCAGGTGGTGGCCATTCTTCTATCACAACAGATACAGTACCATTTGTTGGAATCCTAGGGTCGGCTGTAATATGAACTGTCCATATAACTGGATTTTCTGCAATCAAGCTGCCTGCCAAAAACAGTCCAAGCAAGATTGCAGTTATTGCGATTTTCTTAAACATTGCTTTCTCCTTATATTTTTATTTTTTAACCAGACATATTTGTCTCTCCAATTCTAAAGCAAGGATATGGAGAGACAGAAGAGAACGAATTTGTTTTTCCCAAGATAAAATAAGTATTTATCTCTCCGAGATAGGTTCTCGGATTGTGTTATGTAATTTTCTTTGTATTTTAATAATCCGTCTGTCGCCGTGATAAATTGGATTTCTGGGGGGGGGTGAAACCAGAAATGTAAAATGTAAAATTAAAAATGAAAAATTAGGGATAGGAATGGTAGAATGGAATATTAAAATATCGTCATTGCTCAAACACAATTTTTTCTTTCTTGCTTTCATCTTTTCCCCAAAAATATAAATACAATTTAATAATAATTAAAATAACCTTGTCAAATAAAAGTTACTTAAAGAGTAAAAAAATAAGTACAAAATTATACTCTATTATCCCGATCCGTTCAGACTTCCCGATGAAATCGGGGAGACTAATATACCCGTTCTCCGGAGCACTGCGAAGGGTGAATCGGGAGTATCAGAGCAGATTATGGAGAGATAAAAAAATATTTTATCAAATAAACCTATCTCAGAAGTAGCATCTTCTTAACTGCTGATTTATCTCCTGAAGATAATCTACATAAATAAATTCCAGTTGGTAACTGCTTTCCATTTTTATCTTTTCCATCCCAATTTATGGAGTAGTCCCGATACATCGGGGCTTTCGTGGAGAGAGACTCTCCACACTCCAAGCATTTCACCAATTGTCCTTTTACATTATAAATTTTTATCTCTGCGTTCTTTGCGTCTCTGCGGTGAATATTAAAAGATATAGTGGTTGAGCTGCTGAAAGGGTTGGGATAAGAGGATAGCATTAATTTTTCTTTTTCTCTATTTGAATTTTCCGTAACAGAGGTAATTATGTGATAAAATATCTTTAAGTAAGGCCGTTTTTCCGGGAAATCAATACCAATATCACTAGTATAAAAACATAAAAAATCCCAATGATTATCATAATCTGTATTTATTGGAAAGCGAACACGAAATTGGCATCTCTCATAATCTTCTTGTACTAAAGTTTCTATATAGGAGCCTACCTGCATTTTTTGAAATCCGATATTAAAATAAGAACATAACACACCTATATTGCTGACAATAGTTTGGGGATCACCCGGATCGCCAGCTGTCCAATCTGAATAGTCTAAACTTGGACCATAATCTATAAGATCCATAATACAGAACAATGTATCGCCACCTGGCACATCCCATATTGGGTAAGAATAATTCCCAATATTACTTTGGCCATTATATAGATAAACACCAACCTCCGCTGAATCTATTTCAGTGCTATCATTGAACAATATTAATGGCATGTCAAAAGAAAGATAGCCTCTGTCGTAGGAAGTATACTGAACCCAATCACCAGGATAAAACCCCAATGATATTGTGCTCATATTATAAAAACCACCATTTTCAGCATATGACATATCACCATCCAGATAATCTGTACTATAAACAATTAGTGAATCCTGAGCTCGTAGAGAAATGGAAAAGAAGAGTATAAAAGTATAGATAAAAACTACTTTTTTCATGATTTCCTCTTTTTAATAATTTAATATATATCGAATTTTTTATTAGCTATTAACTTATTTCATCAGAATCATCTTCCTTGTACATGACTCATCACCAGATGATAGTCGATATAGATAAATTCCAGAGGAAACAGATTTGCCATTATCATCTTTGCCATTCCACACAACCTTAGTAAATTCGGAATTTCCATCCTCCGAAGCAGAGCTTCTGCGGAGGACGGGCGGGGTTCGGAGTTCGAAATTCTTCACCAATTGCCCTTTTATATTATAAATTTCTATTTGTGCATTTTTGTGTGATTTTGTGGCTAAATTGAACGAAATCGTTGTTGAACTGCTGAATGGATTGGGATAATTGAAAAGAGAGAAAGTAATGTCTGTAATTTCTTCATTCTCATCCACAGAAACTATACCACCTTCGTTAAATACAGCTACATACTCAAGCCAGGTTCCTATCCATAGATTATCATTAGTATCAAAAAATAAGGCAGATGTGCGGGTATCTGGTAACAAGGAATTTCCCATATCATATACAGTTACTACATCGCCGTCTATTTTAACTAATCCTCCTTCAGTAGCAGATGGATATCTAAATCCAGCAACCCAAACGCTTCCATCAGATGCAAGTGCAATATCATTTATCTTCTCCAAGCCGTATGAATAACCGTAGATATGCCAGCTTGAGCCATCAAACTTTCCAAGACAATCACCTTCAGTTCCTACCCAGATATTCTCTTCATTATCAACTAAAATGCAGGATATTTCATTACTCGGAATATTTGAATTGCTTGTATTATAAATTATCCACTCATCTTCTTTATCAAATCTGGCAATGCCATTATAACAAGTGCCAAGCCAGATGTTTCCTTCATTATCAAAATCTAAATCAGATACATGATTCCCTGGTATACCGGAATTATAAGTTTTATACACTTCACAAATCTGTGCTTGCTCATCAAACATTATCAATCCCTCTCCATCTGCTCCGAGCCATTTAACATTATTAGTATCTATTTTGATACTAAGAAAGTTATTATATGGTAAGATAGAATTATAGTAGTTGTAATATGTCCATTCGTTACCATCAAAACAGGCTATTCCGCCCTCGCTGTTATCTGCATCTGTCGTAGCAGCCCAGATATGACCGTAAGAATCCGTATCAAATGACAGTATACGATTACTGGGCAGGTTAGAATTAGACATATTATATAAACTCCATTCTGAGTTTTGATAATGTGCCACTCCCATAGGGTTAGAAATACTCCCAACACCTATCCATGCTCCATTCTCATTGCAATGTACACAGGTTATCCAATGATAAGACAAAATAGAATTACTTACATTATAACTGGTAAAACTCTCATCATCAAATTTTACAAGTCCATAATCCTGAACTGCCAGCCATTTGATACCATCAGAATCTACCAGAATATCAGTTACATTATTGCCTGGAATATTTGAATTTCCAGTATGCCATACAGTCCAATTCTCTTCATCAAATTTTACTAAACCAGTATCTGCTGTTGCTATCCATTTGTTTCCTTGTGCATCTATTGCTATATCATATAACTCCTCACTCGGTAATCCAGAGTTCGCCATCGTGTATCCTGTCCATTCTTCTGTTTCAGTATCAAAACACCCCAAACCGCCATGATAACTTGCCCATTTTCGCACGGTAAACCATATATAATTATCAGTATCAATTTCTAGGGCAGTTACATCCCCACTCTCTATTCCAGAATTAAGGGTAGAAAATTCTTCCCATTCAAAATTGTTAAACTTTATTAACCTTGCATTTCCAGTAAACCATTTAGTTCCATCTGGGGTAATAATTAAAGATCTAACCCCCACAAAATCAATTCCAATGGTATCTTCATCAAATAAAGTCCATTCATTTCCCTGAATTTTTATTATATAATCATCCATTCCAATCCAGATAGTAGTATCGTTTTCTGTTGCTATACAATATATATGTTTTCTTGGTAGTTCAGAGTTATAATAATCATAGTAATACCAGTTTTCATAATCATATTGTGCGATTGCTTTTATCCCCCGTATATCACTGGTGTTCATACCTACCCAAATATTACTACTTTGCACAGCTACGGAATTAAGTCTATTCGTAGCAGGCACTCCAGTTCCTCTATTAAAGAATATCATCTCCTCAGTATTTTTATTAAATCTCGTTAGTCCCCCAGAATGAGCTACCCATAAGAAATCACCATCTTCTTTAATGTCATTAACATATAAGCCAGTAGTATAATTAATCCACTCAGGGTTCTGTGAAAATAGGAATGAGACAGGAAGAAGTAAGATGGATATGATTAGAAATAATTTTCTCATGATGACTCCTTTCTTAATGGGTATAATGAATTCTGCAGAATAGAGAAACAACACTCAAAGCTGTCATTTTGATAATTCCATTAAATGAGTTTAGTATTATTATTTGCTTTTAAATTTCTTTATCAACTATTTAGGAAACAATTTTATAAAAATAAAAAATATTTTGTCAAATAAAAGTTACTTAAAGAGTAAAAAAATAAATACAAACTATGCTCCAACACGGTTTGTAATCATGTTTTAATATTGTTTAGACACCATTACAAATGGTGCCGGATCAGATTATGTAAGTTACAAATGGTGTCAGAGCAGATTATTTTTAAAAAAATATTTATTGCAATTTATTTTTAATCTCAGCTAAAACTTTTATTGCTTCTAAAGGGGTAATATTATTTGTATCAATATTTTTTATATCTTTTAATGCTTCTTTCTCTTTATTCGTTTTTTGTGAAAGGAAATCAAAAAAATTTGTCTGAGTAGCAGAACTTTTTTCTCTTTTGGCCCTTTCAAACATACTTGTCTCGTTAAATTCATTTTTTTCTAAATTTTTCAAGATTTCTTTTGCACGAATAACTACTTTATCTGGGATGCCAGCAAGTTTTGCTACTTGTATTCCATAACTCTGGTCTGCGCTTCCTGGAACAACCTTTCTTAAGAAGATAACCTTATCTTTCCATTCCTTTGCAGTAATATTATAGTTTTTTACTGCAGGAAATATATCAGCCAATTCGGTAAGTTCATGATAATGGGTAGCAAATAAGGTTTTTGCTGCCACATTTTTATTTTCGTGTAGGTATTCTACAACAGCCCAGGCGATGCTGAGTCCATCAAAAGTGCTTGTCCCTCGTCCTATCTCATCAAGAAGAATAAGACTTCTTGGAGTTGCATTGTGTAAGATATTTGCTGTTTCTATCATTTCAACAAGAAAAGTACTCTGTCCCAGTGCGAGATTATCAGAAGCACCTACTCTGGTAAATATTTTATCCACAATTCCAATTTTTGCAGAGGCTGCAGGAACAAACGAACCAATTTGAGCCATTAAAACAATCAATCCTACCTGACGCAAAAAAGTAGATTTTCCAGCCATGTTCGGTCCTGTAATAAGCAAAATCCTATCTGATTTATTATTCAGGTATGTATCATTGGGAATAAAAGTTTCTTCAGTAATCAGTTTTTCTATTACAGGATGTCGCCCATCTTTTATTTCTATTTTTAGTTCATCTGTAATTTCCGGTCTTGAATAATTATTATAATATGCAATCTGTGCAAAATTTGTTATAACATCCAGAATTGATATTACATAGGAATATTTTTGCATTCTTGGAATGAATTTTGTTAGCTTATTTCTTATTTCAGTAAACAGAGAATATTCCAACTGCTTTATTCGTTCTTCAGCACCTAAAACCTTGCTTTCATATTCTTTTAACTCAGGAGTAATAAATCTTTCTGCATTTACAAGAGTTTGCTTTCGTGTATAGTTATCAGGAATCTTATCCAGATACGATTTAGTAACTTCAATGTAATACCCGAACACATTATTGAATTTTACTTTTAGCTTTTGAATTCCAGTTCTTTTTATCTCCTTATCTTGTAGTTTTGCAATCCATTTTTTACCGTTTTTACTCGCATTTCGTAGAGTATCTAATTCTTCATTATACCCATCTTTGATGATTCCACCATCTTGAATGGTAAGCGGTGCTTCTTCTATTATTGCATTTTCAATAATCAGTATTACTTCATCAAAATTTTGAATAGAATTAAACATATCTTTGAGAATTTTAGATTCACAATCTCTTATTAAATCAGCAATTGGTGTGGATAATTTCAGATAATTTTTTAACGCGATGAGGTCTCTCGGATATGCTTTTTCAGTTCCTATTTTGCTGATAATTCTTTCAATATCACCTATATCTTTCAGAATTTCAATTAATGAATTTCTTATGTAAGATTTATCAAGTAGTTCAGAAACAGCGTCCAAACGGTTATCTATTTCATCTTTAATAATTAGTGGATTTAATATCCATTGAAAAAGAAGTCGGCTACCCATTGAAGTTTTATTATAATCTATTGTATCAAGAAGAGTGCCTTTTCTTTCTCGTGTTCTTATTGATTCTATGAGTTCTAAATTATGTCGTGAGATTGCATCAACCTGCATAAACTGGCTGGTTGAGTAAAAGTTAATGTTTGTTATATGTTTGAGTTCAGTCCCTTTTAAATCTTGCAAATAGGAAAGTATTGCGGCTGATGCGCAGATTGTATTATCTCTTCCAGCTAAACCGAATCCATCTAATGATAGAACCGCAAAGTGTCTTTTCAGAATATCTTCTGCTTCAATATAATCGTATCTCCATGATTCATATTTTGTGAATGTGGGTGAATAGAAAATTTTTATGTCTTGCTCCAATTTTAATTCTGCACCTTCTGGTATAAGTATTTCAGTTGGATGGATTCTTACAATTTCATCTAACAGTTTATCTTTTGATAATTCTGTGCATAAGAATTTACCAGTTGATATATCAATGGATGCCACTCCGCAGTTTGATTTTCCTTCATATATTGCAGTTAGAAAGTTATTACTTTTCCCCTTTAGATAGTCTTGTTCTAAAATTGTTCCAGGTGTTATGACCTCAACAATTTCTCTTTTTACTAATTTTTTTGCAAGTTTTGGGTCTTCAACCTGTTCGCAAATTGCAACTTTAACTCCATTATCAATTAGTTTTTTTAGGTAATTATTTAAAGCATGATAAGGAAAACCAGCAAGCGGGACAGGATTTTTCTTTTTTTTATCTCTTGTAGTAAGAGTAAGACCCAAAATTTTGGAAGCTTTCTTTGCATCGTCAAAAAAGGTCTCGTAGAAATCTCCCATTCTAAATAAGAGTAAGGCATCGGGCTGTTTCCTTTTTATGGATAAGTATTGATTCATTAAAGGCGTAAATTCTTGTGAGGAATCAGATTTTGATGATTTCGTCATTATGGTTTTTTGTATATAAATGATGATATTCCGTTTTCTTTAAGTTTATTTCTAACATATTTTGCTTCTGTTTCTGTTCTATATGGTCCCAATCCAACAGCAAAATATCTTGTTCCTTTAACAATTTTTTCGTAAACAAAAGTGTCATACCCTTTTTCTCTAAATTCTGTTTTTGATTTCTCAGCTTTTTCTTTATTTAAAAATGCGGCAAGTTGCACAATATACTTTTTGTCAGAATCTGTTTTTATTTCAGGCATCTTAACAGACGAGTCGTAATGCCCTTTTTCAGCAAGACTAACAAGTTGCGACTCGGCTAAGAATCTTTCGTTTGAATATGGATATTGATTGATTACTTTTTTGTAGGCTACAATAGCATTACTAAATTGCGATAACTTTTCCTCACATAATCCAATCATATATAAAATATACGACGAAAAATTTTTGTTCTTGTTAGAACTATTCAAATTTTTAAAGTGGTTTAATGCGGCAGGGTAATTATTCAGTTTGAAGTATGAAGTTCCTATGTTTAAAGATGCTAATTCTATTTTAGTATTGTCCTTACCAGTTTTAAGATAGTTTTTTAAGTAATTTATACAATTATCATAATTATTCATAGCAAGGCAAGTTTGGCCTGACCAATATAATGTTTCCTCAAAAGAATTGCTCGTTGAATTTTGAAGTATTTGGTTCAAATATTTCCTGGCTTCTGAATAATTTGACTTGCAGAAATAATTTTTGGCAAGAGATAATCTTGCTTTATCACTATATGTATTTTCTTGAAGAGCTAATATTTTTTCGTAGTATTTATTAGCTTCATCAGATGTTTCTGCACAATGAGCGATAAGAAAATAAATTTCTGCGAGTAAATTTATGTCATCAGCAAAGTCTATTGACTTTTCTAAAATATTTTTAGCAGAAAGATAATTCTCCTTATTAATTTCAGCCTTTGCTTTGCTAATTTCATTATGGCAATCTGCAAAGGAGAGATTTGATATAAGAAAGACAGTGCATGCAAAAAGAATAGATAGTTTCATATGTAAATCCTTTTTTGCCACAGAGGCACAGAGCACACAGAGATAAATGTAAAATTACGAATTACAAGTACATTGCAATGATCCTAACGCCATTTTTAATGGTGTTTTAATAAACAGTCCCCGCGTACGCGGGGATCAAATCCTGCCCGTCTTGGCTCGGCACCAAGCCGAGACAGGTTAGGAACAATTAGGATCTGTACATTCAGCCTCTCAATTTTCATTATCCTTTGTCCCGACTCGTCGGGATGAATATTTCATCTAAAAATAACCCGCAAATGATATGTTTCAAACACCATTATCCCGGTATATCGGGAGACGGGCAGACAGGTGAAATACTTTGTAATCAATTTAATCAGGGACGGCATGAATGTTTCATTGTTGCGAAAGAGTTTGAATTTGTTTTTTTGGATTTTCTGCTAACTGCTCATTAGTTTAAGGAATTCAGTATTATTTTTCGTATCTCTCATTTTATTTTTGAGAAACTCTATTGCACTGTAAGGGCTTTGATTTTTAAGATATTTGCGAAGAACAAAGACGCGATTTCTAACTTCTTCTGATAGTAGCAATTCTTCCCTTCTTGTTCCAGATGTAACAAGGTCAATAGCCGGGTACATTCGGAGGTCACTTATTGAACGGTCTAAGACAAGTTCCATATTTCCAGTGCCTTTGAATTCTTCAAATATGACTGTATCCATTTTACTGCCAGTTTGAATTAATGCCGTTGCAATAATAGTCAGAGTTCCACCTTCTGCCGTGTTACGCGCAGCACCAAAGAACCGTTTGGGTTTATGCAATGCATTTGCATCCACGCCACCGGAAAGCACTTTTCCACTTGCAGGAACTAAAGCATTATAAGCTCTTGCAAGACGTGTAATACTGTCTAATAATATTACAACATCTTGGTTAAATTCAACCATTCTTTTGGCTTTTTCCATCACCATCTCTGCTAAGCGGACATGATGATAAGCTGTTTCGTCAAATGTAGAGCTTACAACCTCTGAGTTTATTGGTTTTACAATTCTCTTCATTTCTGTGACCTCTTCTGGCCGTTCATCAATAAGAAGAACAATTACATAAACCTCCGGATGATTTGTTAATATAGCATTTGCGAGTTTTTGTAATAAAACAGTTTTTCCAGTTCGTGGTGCGGAAACAATTAAACCCCTTTGGCCTTTACCAATTGGAGTGAAAAGGTCAATTATTCTTGATGAGAGTTCATTAGGGGTTGTTTCAAGATTTAATCTTTCTTCAGGATAAAAAGGTGTCAAAGAATCAAAATTAGGCATTTCAGCAACAGATTCCGGAGGTTCTCCATTTATAGAATCAATTCTGATTAAAGCAAAATACTTCTCCTCATCCTTTGGAGAACGAACAGGACCTGCAATAATATTACCTTGTTTAATATGAAATTTCTTTATCTGTGCTTTTGAAACATAGATGTCACTGATACCACTATTGTAATTATTCTCTGGGGATCTTAAGAAACCATAACCTTCATTTGTTAGGTCTATAACCCCAGTCGTAAATACCAGCCCTTCACTCTCAGCCTGTGCTTTCAGAATTTCATTAATTAGCTTCTCTTTGTTTAGAGATCTGTATTTTTTTATTTCAAATTCTTTTGCTAAACCATAAAGTTCATTTACAGTCTTTTTTTGAATATCCTTTAATCCTATTATGTTTTCCATAATACTCCTATATTATTTTAATTTATAATTTATAATTTTGAATTTTATAATATTCTTCAGCTGATGACCTCCTGATATAGAATGGTTGCAGGTTTGCAATGTATTGATAGTCATAACTTAACTTAATATTCTTTTTGAATAAAATATCAATAAGAGATGCTGCTCGTGGATAATTAAGATGAGAAGGTGCAATTTTGTAATAAACTTTTACACCTGCATTTAATTCATCTTTTAGATTATCAATGCAAGGCCCAACAAAGACAACTTCCTCTTTTATACTATTTATCAATTCCTCAACAGTGAATAGTTGCGGATTAATCAATTCATCTAATTCTGAAGAATAAATTGCGCTATAAACCTGGCTTCTTCCAGCATCCAATAAGACACAAATATTTTTATTAGCAAAAGTAATATTATTCGCAAGAGACATCAAAGTAGAGATGGCAATTAATGGAATTTTTTGTCCATAACATATACCTTTTGCAGTTGAAAGCCCGATACGCAGACCTGTAAATGAGCCCGGACCAATTGCGACTACAACCGCATTAATTTCATTAATGTGAATACCAGTTTCTTTTAACATTTTATCAATATTTGGTAATAAGGTTTTAGAATGTGTCTTGTAACTTTTTATGGAATATTCAGCAATGATAGTTTTGTCGCTTGATATTGCAATACTACCAAATGTTGTTGATGTATCCAGAGCAAGAATTTTCATTAGAATTAATCGGGCAAAAAATATTAGCAGTTATTGACCTGTTTATTACCTAAAGGGTTTTTTGTTTCTTTTTTCTTTGTCTTTAAAGGTATAGCACAAAGAAAGCGGAGCAAAATATCGCCCGTATTTTTAAATTGATGATATCTATTAGGGTCAATATAAATCACATCCCATTGCTGGAATTCTTTTTCTCCTTCTGAGGTGACCAATACCCCAGTTCCTTGCAGAATAAAGGTTTCATGCTCCCAATCGTGGGTATGGTATGGTGTATGGCCGCCCGGTTCAAGTTCAAACATCCGTAAAGCAAAATTTGGTGCATTGTCCTTATCTGAGACGAGCCAACGTATCTTGGTATTCTCTGCACCATCAACATTAACATTTTCCAATGGAACATTATTGAAATGCGTGAGTTTCATTAACGCCTCCTTATTGATTTTTTCCTACCATGCTGTTAATTTTTTTTGATAGGCTACTCTTATTTTCTGATACCAAAAAGAATGATTATATAGATGTTAGTCAATTTTTTTTTGAATATTAAATATTTATAATCAATTGACATTTTGGTTTTTTTTACTTATACTTCACATCATAAAGATACAATCCTTGTGAAGGTGCAGTTGCTCCTAACATTTTATAATCTTGCTTTTTTAGTATCTCCTGTAAATAATTATCAGGCAAATCATAATGAGAAATCTTTATCAGAGTTCCTACAATTCTACGAACCATATTGTGCAGGAATCTATCGGCAGTTATATAGAAAAGAAATTTGTCCTCTGTCTCCTCCCATTTAACAGAAATAATCGTGCATAGATAATTATTCAATTGAGAAGTATCATTTGCAAAAACCTTAAAATCATAAGTTCCATTTAGGTATTTTATCACTTTATTTATTTCTTTAGTATTGATTTTTTTTGTTGGAAAAAAAGCAGTGTAATTTCTTTCAAATGGGTTGAAATTCCTATTGATTTTGTAAAGATAGGTTCTACTTATAGCAGAAAAGCGTGCATGAAAATCAGAGTCAACCACCTTGCAATCTTTAATATATATGGAATTCTGGAGAAGGCTATTTAATGCTTTGATAATATTTCCAGATTTCATTCTGGTTTGTGCTGTAAAATGTGCATATTGATTATATGCATGCACACCTCTATCAGTCCGACCAGATGCAACTAATTTTGTTTCTGATTTGAATATCCTGGAAAGACAGTTTTCCATCACAAATTGGATAGATTTGTTTTTAACTAAGGAAATTCCATTCGTTTTTTGTCTTTGCCAGCCACAAAAATCAGTACCATCATAACAGAAGTTTAATAAAAATTTCATCTGAAAATCTTAACCGCAAAGGACGCAAAGAATACAATCCCCGCGTCCGCAGGGACGCAAAGAAAATAATAATATAATAAAATACATAACTCTTCCGCCAGATGACGAATGTATATTTCATATAAACATTAACAAAAAGATTTGTATAATTATTATGGATAAAATTATAATATCGCTTAACTTGAATTCCATTCCGTCTAGGCTCGGCCTAGCCGAGACTGATGTAATCCCCGATTCCTGAGCCTCGTCAGGAACGGGCTTAATCGGGGAGGAGTTAATTAATATCTCTGAACAAAATGAAAGCCCTTTTATTTTATTCATTGATTTTTCCAAAAATGAATTGAAAGTAGATGAAACTTCCGATAATTTTATTTTTCTCCCTTTTTGTAATCTGTATGCAACTATTGTTTCAGAAAATTGGCAATAAAAAATAGGAACGAAGTTGATAATTCCATATATAAATATGATGAAATTGTCAAAAACTCTGTAATGCAAAAATCCTCTTAAATTCCTCAAAAAATTGTATCCTGATGTGGTATTAATCAAAATTGTGGTAAGACAAACTAATATCCCAATCCTAGCTATTATCAGTAAATCTCTTTGCCATGCAGTTCCAAAAATAAATCCTAATAATAATATTGCGAAGAATAGTGGAGAAAGTCCTAAAATTGCTGATATTGAATTTTTTAATAGTCGTAGATTCAATAAAAAGGTTATTGCCAATATTATCAGAACAGAGAAAATAAATATTTTATCTTTTATAAGAAATAATGCAATCAATTCAAAGAGCACAAAGAATATTTTTCCTATTGGATTGAGATTGTTTAAATCAAGTGTCATTATTTTTAATAAAAGGTATTATTCTTTTTCTTTTATCTTCAAACTATCTACAGGGATAGTATTGACTATTCTACTTGTGTCTGACAAAGATTCTCTAATATAGTTGTTTCCATCAAAGAATGTTCTGATAAAAGTTGTTAAGTCAATATTAGGATATTCGTTAATAAGTTCTTTCAAATATGGTTTTGCCGCTGTTGTATCTGACAATTCTTCAATCAACAAATATGCCTTAGCATAGAGAGCCTTAGGATAGATTTCACTTTCTGGATAATTTGTAATGATGGTATCTAAATATGACATACTTTTTTCCAAACCAATACTTTTATTATAGTAATTCATAGATTTATAAAATAGAGATTGGGATTTAAATTCATATTGGGTTGTTAGTTCATAAGGTTTGTTGTTAAGCATTCTTTTTGCTGCAAAGCAATATTTTGATTCAGGAATATCATTTTCCATACGAGATACTACTTCTTTAGCCAGGAGTGTATCCTTTTTTATGTTAAATAGTATCCAGGTTTTTAAGAAAAGAGCTTTAGGATAAATTTCATTCTGGTAATACTCAATATTGTTTTTTAAATTTTCAATTTGTGTTGATAGAGGTTCTTTAGAAATTTCTTCTTTTATATTGGATTTTTCAGATAATGTATCTAAAGTATCTATATCAGATTTAATTGTATCCGATACTGGAATTGCAGTCAAGCTGTCAGGAATAAAGCTCAGACTATCCTGAATATTTGTTTTTAAACTTTCCGCAATAAAATTATTATAAAGTATATTAAGAGAATCCAACTGACAATTTAAAATGTTTAATTGATTAATAATCCTATCATATATTGCGATTGCAGAGTCAGGTAGAGATAAATCCAGATTATAGTATTCAGCAATATTGAATTGCGATTCAACAAGTTCAAGCAAATCATCGGAATTTTGTTTTGATTTATAAGCAATGAATTGATTAGCAGTCTTGATTTTTTTTAAAGCATCTGCCATCAATTCTTTATCAATTTTTTCAGATTTTACTTTTTGAAATTTCTCAACAGCATTTTCATAGTCCTTAAGTAAAGAAAAATAGATTTCTCCCCAATGATAATAAGCTATATCTGCAATTTGTTTCCCTTTATTTTCGTTAATTAATTTCTCAAAAATTGAAAAGGCAGTTTCTGTATCTCCTGAATAAGCATAACAAATTCCGATGTTCAAATCAATTTCATTAATCTTATCATTAATTATTTCATCTTTCTTTAGCTTTTTGAATTGATTCTTTGACTTTTTGTATTGGTTTAACTCCATATAAATCTTACCAATATAAAATCTTGTATCTAACCTCATTCGCTTTGGGGGACTGTTTGAAAGAAGCTTATTAAAAGTGACCAATGAGTTATCATATTCTTCATTTTGATATTCAATTTGTGCGTATTGGAAAAGAGCGTTCAGGTAGGATTCTTTTGAAATTTTCTTTTCAATTAAAGTCTGGAGAATTACTTCTGCCTGGGTGTAATCCTTCTCTTCAAGATAGTATTTTGATAGATATAGATATGCTTGCTCGCGATAAGAAATAAATTTATCATCATTGAAAATAATATTAAACTGGGTTTTTGCCTCATCAATTTCTTTTAATTTAAGGTATGTTCTTGCGAGGTATAGTATAGTTAAAGGGTATGATGGACTTTCATTGTAATACTGCTCAATTTCCTGAAATTTTTTCAAAGCTTTCAGATAATGCTCTTGTTCAAAAAAGCATTTTCCCATAAGCAGAAGCGCATCATCTGCATATTTGCTTTTTGGATATTCTTTAATTACATAAGCACATTTTGCAATTGATTTTTCAAATGTTTTTTTAATGCTTGAATTTATTTTATTATTGTTTTTTTCTTTGGCTGTTTTTGCTTCTGTATAGTATCTTTTGGCATTGTAAAAGGTGTTAAAATATACATCATAGTAACCACAAGAACTGATTAAGGTAAATATTATAATTAAATAGATTTTTTTCATTGGAAAATAGCACGCAGATTTTGCTGATAAAGCTGATGAACACAGCTAAATATAATAAATTCTTTCATAAATATATACACTTGATAATTTCCGAGGAGTCGTCATGGACCACTCCATGACGAACTTAAACCAACCACGGAATATCTTTTCCAAGGGATCTGCCCTCTGGCATGGACTAATTATCCTTTACAGTAATTCAAAGCAGAAAATTGGCGCAGCGAATTTGAGACTCGTTTCGCTGCGCACATAGTATCGTTTCTTTTCACTTATTCCAAACTTCCTACAACCTTTTCCACTTCTTCCAAAATTTCACAAGATTTAACTAATTCTTTCATTCTATTATGGTCAGAATATAAAGGACGGTCTTCATCTAAATGCTTTACATATTTTCTGACTATTTTTCTAGCAGTAGATACTCCTTTACCTGGATTAAAATCACGGAAATCCAAAGCTTGTGCTGCAGCCATAAATTCAATTCCTAGTACACCAAAGGCATTATCCAAAATCTGGTCATTTTTGATAGCAGTATTCATTCCCATAGAAACAAAATCTTCCTGGTCAGCCGCAGCAGGAATAGACATTGTGGAAGCTGGTGCAGATAGAATTCTTTGCTCAACAATCAAGGAGCATGCAGTGTATTGGCTAAGCATCATTCCTGAGAACATTCCAGCTCCCTTTGTTAAAAATGGAGGTAATCCAATACTCAATGCTGGATTCGTTAAACGATTGAGTCTTCTTTCAGACATAACACACACCATAGTTACAGCAGCACTTATCATATCCATTGGTAATGAAATAGGCGTTCCTTGAAAATTGGCTCCTGTTATTGTTAATTTATATTCTGGGAAGAAAACAGGATTATCGCCTACACCATTAAGTTCTATTTCTACCTGACTTTTGGCGTAAGCTACAGCATCGTGAACTGCACCAATTACTTGTGGTGTAGAGCGCATAGAATAGGCATCCTGAACCTTCATTTTAAATTTGCCAGTTAGAAGCTCGCTTCCTTCTACACATTTATTTAGAGCCTTAGCGGTTCTAACAGCTCCAGAAAAGCCTCTTATCTGATGTAGTCGGATGTCATAAGGTTTCATATTGGCATATAATGCTTCCAGTGTCATTGCACAGGCAATTTCTGCCTGTTTAAGCCAGCGATTGATATCATACAATTGAATAGCGCTCATAGCAGTAAGTAAGTTTGAGCCATTTATGGCAGCCAGCCCATCTCTGGCTTTTAATCCTGGAATAGGAATTCCTGCTCGTTCCATTGCAACTTTGCCTGGTAACCGTTCTTCTTTGTAATATGCCTCACCTTCACCCATTAACAAAAGGGCAAGTTGAGCCATCGGAGCTAAATCTCCACTTGCCCCAACTGAACCTTTCTGACATACAACTGGCGTAACACCTTTGTTTAACATTTCAACAAAGGTTAGGGGTATTTCTGGTCGGCATCCTGATTTTCCTTTGGCAAGAACATTTATTCTACTTGCCATTGCTCCGCGTATATATTCAATTGGTGCCGGGTCTCCAATACCTGCCGCATGATTATAAATCAAATACTTCTGAAATTGTTTTGTCTGCTCATCATCCAATACCACTTCAGAAAATTCGCCTATGCCTGTATTAACTCCATACATAATTTCATGCGCTTGTATCTTTTCTTCCAGCATAGCACGACATATCTTAATCTTTTTTAAAGCTTCGGGATGAAGCTCAACCTTTTCATTGTGTCTAGCGATCCGAACCAGTTTTTCAACTGTTAATCCTGAACCATCTAATACTATAGCCATGTTAATCCTCCAATGTAATAAATTTTTATGTTTTTAAATATAGATTTTAAACTCGTCAAATACTAAAGAGTTTTTATAAAAAATATTTGTTAAAAATCAGAGCATAAAATATCCGATTTTTGCCTGAACTCTATTCAAAAAATGATGGATATGCTCTTTATTCGGCAAACTTACAAGTATTTCACGGATACCTAATTTTGCTCCTAATTGTCTTAATAGAAGGCAGATAATTAGTCTTTAGAAATAATATTGCAATTTCTCTAACTTCAAAAGAATCGGAAAGAATACTTTCGTTGATGTATAGCATACAATTCTCCACTCTATAGTCATTCCCTATGTTCAGTCTTCTTAACTTCATTTCTTGTTTTAGAATCTCTTTACGAGAGCAAGGGTTATTTTCTCACTTTTAGGATTAAAGTCAATATGAAAAGAAAAATCATTTTTGACAGATAAATTTTTGTTATATTTAGAAGTTGAGCGAACAGCTTTAATCATGCTTATTACTCTATTTACAATCATAGCTCCGATAGTAAATTTTGCAAGTATCTTAAATTTATTTTTTTCACGCCGCAGTTCTCCATATCTATACCAGATTTCTTTTGATTGCCAATTCCATTCTTCATGCCCTTGATAAAGAGTATTAGAAAGAAATTCGTCGTGGTCTTCTTGATTCCATTTCTCTAAACCATAACTTTGCAATTGTGAATCTGTAAGCCAGAGTCTCCACCTTGCATATATTCTGGCATTATTATTATATCCTTCACTGGAAAAATAATGTTGAAGATTTTTATAATATTGAGCACTACAATTTGTAGTATTACTTCCAGAATATGCAGAGGCATATATTTTGTAGTCTCTTTCTGCCCAGTCTGCTTCCTGTAAGAATCCAAAATATCCAAGCCAGAGAATAGTCTCGCTTGCAAGACTAATAAGAGCTGAAGTATTATTTTTGGAGTAAAATTCTCCAGCACCTGGCAATAAGGAAGAAAGCAAGGCTGCTTTTGTCTTTGACTTCGGTTGTTGTGCAAAAAGAGAAGTAAAAATAAAAAGGATAAAGATTGATATAAGTAAAATTCTTTTTTTCATTTGGCGATTACTTCTTTCTTTTATTTTTGTGTTTTTCTCTCAAAATCATATCAGCGTCGGTCTCGGCGCCCAGACGGGATGGAATCATTTCAAAATAATGCACTTTTTGATAGAAGTAAATGTATCGGTATATAATTTGTAGAAATAAATTCCAGAACTCATATCTTTAGCGTTCCATATCAGGTAATGAAAGCCAGCTGGCTTATCTTCATCAACGAGGGTTTCAACTAATTGACCTTTTAGATTATAAATTTGCAGTTTGACATTACTGGCTTTTGGTAATGAATAACTGATGAAGGTTGTTGCATTAAAGGGATTAGGGCTGTTTTGTCTTAGTTGAAACACGGGAGGAATATTAGAACTATTGACATCGGTTAAATATGATGTTAACATATAGGGTTCAAATGGGCTCCCAATAGTTTCTCCATCTTCAAAGACAATAATCTCATTACAATCATAAACCACATCAGTTGAGTCATCATATATTTTAAAGTTTATCTCTTCTCCGATTATATTTCCGACAATTGTAAGGTACCAATATCCATCATAGTAAGGTGGGTTGGCTGGTTGCCAGATGCCTACTGCTCGGCAATCAGATTCTCCATCAGGTCCGAACGCACCTAACATATTATTCCCATTTCCTTCAAATACTACTCCATCAAATGTAACTTCTGCCATTAAGACCATTGAATATTGAGTTCCATATATGTGCTCCCAGTTTGGTGGGTCTGCATATAAAAATTGATTTACAAATATTAATAATAAGATAAGAATAAAAATCTTTATTTTCATTAATTCTTCCATTCGGCTCTATGTGAAATTAATTTATTAATTCATATATAAAAATTTGAATATAAGGAAAGGCAGTTTATTTAAAACTACCTTTCCTTTTATTGGTTAACTGCAATTATTTAAGTTTTATTAATTTCTGAATTTCAGTATATTTATCAGTCGTTAGTTTATAGAAATATATTCCGCTTGGTAATGAGTTATTTTTAGCATCTTTTCCATTCCATTTTACAAGATATGTATCCGGTTCTTTTGTTGAATTAACTAAGGTTTTCACTTTTTGACCTAAGATATTATATATTGAGATATCAACTTTAGTTCTTTCTGGAATTTGATACTTTATAGAAGTTGAGTTATAGAAAGGATTGGGATGGGAATTATATAAATTATACTCTTCTGGAATATCACTATTTGAACCATTACAAGTTACAATAACAGCTTTTTCAGGAGAGCCAATAATAGCATCATTTTGGAAGATTATTTCCTCATTACTTTTAAATGTTTCTTCAGTAACTATATCATAAACTTTGAAATATAATTCTTCTCCATTCTCATTACCAACTATAGTAAAATACCAAAAATCATACACTTTTTTTCCAACAGAACGACAATTACCTTCATTATCAAAAACTCCTACAATATATTTATCAGAGTTGCCAATGGTTTCATTATTGATTTTTATATCTGCCATAGC
This sequence comes from uncultured Candidatus Cloacimonadota bacterium, assembly GCA_964398885.1. Taxonomy (GTDB): domain Bacteria; phylum Cloacimonadota; class Cloacimonadia; order JGIOTU-2; family JGIOTU-2; genus JAGMCF01. The sequence goes on from CAYNOU010000001.1 coordinate 55,572, forward strand.
TATCATATTATATTGTGTCCCGGTGATTAATTGCCATCCTGCCCGATTATAATCGTTATTTTTCTTATATAAAGGCTCAGACTTGTCATTTTCAATAAGAGGATAAATTAATACAGAAGAATCAGGTACATTAATTTTATAAGTTACTCCCGGTTCCAATTGAGTCAAATCACCAATCCAACCACCACTATATATGGCAGATTTGTCTTGTGTCTTTACCACAGTTGCACTTATTGAAGCTAATGCTTCAGATAAAGTAAGTGAGACATAAGGATAATATCCAACCCAATTCCAATTTGGCACTAAGTTAATTGGATGTGTCACTGGATTTATCGCTGTTCCACTCACAGTAAATGTATCAACAGCATTATTCATATACACTAGATAACCTTCACCATCGGTTATTTCTGATAAACCTGGACCCCATGATGTTCCATTGTATGTTGTAGAATTATATTGGTCTTTTACCTGATAAATATCATTTGGTGTTAAAGTATCAAATATTGTTGATATTGAAGGATCAGGTGGATGGAGATTAAATGATATCCAATTCCATTCTTCAATTAGAGAGAAGTCTTGGTTATGCATTGGTGAGGGTGCATTTAAGCTAATAGCGTTATCAGTGCAATCTGCAAAAGTTATTGTTTCAACACAGTCATAAATGCTGTCTGTTTGGGTTTCATACATTTTGAAGCTAATATCTTCACCAGAGTTGTTGTTACTTACGATTGTTAGATACCAATAGCCATCAAGGTCCCAGTAATTAGTCCATAGAGGATGATTACCTTCTTGCCATATAGCTATTCCTCGGCAATCACCTCCAGGTCCAAAAGCAGCTACCTGGTTGCTCCCTATATGTTTAACAAATTTACCATCATAAGTTACTGTTGCATATTCTATCATTACAAATTGTGTACCCGAGATTACTTCCCAATTAATCAATGTCATATCAACATTTCTTGTTGTATCTTCTGCTACAACTTCTACATCACTAATAGTAACACTTGTATAATGATCTAATGAAGCAATAACATCGTAGGTACCACTTAAGATCTCAATTTGGTAATCACCATTAACATCTGGATGGACTGTTACAGTATCTGCTGTCACATCAACATCCTGCACATTGCCAATTCCATCATAGAGAGTAACAGTTCCTTCAATATAACCTTCATATCTAATGAGTTGTAATATAAAATTGATATTTTCAGTTATCAGTCCAGATTGAACAACCACATTTGTTATTGTAGAGTCGCTATAGCCAGCCAAATAGGCGCTAACATTATAAGTTCCTGGTGCAATTTCAATTTCATATTCATAATAAAGTATAATACCGGGATTATAAGGATCTTCTACACCATAAGGATGTACAGTTATTCCTCCAGCAGATACTTCGGTTTCTAATATATTACCAATTCCTTCATTGATATCCACTGTTCCTTTAATCTTACCAGGTGGAGGAGGAGATAGAGTAAAGTCTAAGATTACTATTTGATTGGCAACATTTACAGAATAATATGATGAAGGATTATATCCTGTTAATGAGGCAGTAACATCATAAGTTCCTGATGATACATCTAAAAAGTAGTTTCCATCTCCATCAGGATTTACAGTTGTTATTGTATTCGGTGGCGTTAATAAAGTAGCTGTTACAGTAACATCCTGGACATTACCATAGCCCCCATCAAGAGTAACTACTCCACGAATTCCAGTTTGGACAAAGTAAAAAGCTCCAATATCATTTCTTGTATTATCCGGGTCATTGTAAATAGGGTCTGGATGGCCAGTATCAATACAAGGTGATTTTGTTGAATCTGGAGTAGGAATATTAACCCATGTTAAATGAAAATCTCCATTTAAGGGGTCTGCAAAAAGTGGGTCAGAATCTACACAGGTTGTGTCAGTATAACTTTGCCCTGTTCCATTCTCAATATCAGAATATGTAGCAGTTAATGTGCCTCCGCTATCAAAGTAAATTCCATTAATTCCATTATCCCAAACGATACTATTTAACAAAGTAACATCTGAATTAAATAAACATGCAATTCCGCTTCCACCACTATACGCAAGATTTTTTGAAATAGTTGAATTAATTAATGTAGGATTAGAATTATCAAAGCAGGCGATTCCACCTCCATTCCAGGAGGTATTGTTATTATAAATACACACTTTTGTTAGTTCTGGATTGGAAGTATAGCAAAATATACCACCGCCATCATAGGTAGCGGTATTATCATGAACAGAAACAGTTGTTATATTCGGGTTTGAGTTTAACATATAAATTCCACCGCCATATCCAGCAGCATAATTTTTCATTATCGTTACATTTTCAAAAGTTTCGTTAGAATTTTCAAGAAAAACAGCACCACCCGAACTCTCAGCTCCAGTTGCCCTACCGTATTCTAATATGCAATAAGCTAAGCTTGAACCTTCCTGCCCGTTTATATTGGTGTCATAGAATCTAAGTCCATACCAACCGGTTGTAGTATCCTGTGCAGTAAAAGTAATAAGACTATCAGCATTACCGTCTGCAATTAACCTGCCATATACAATGAACTTATAGTGACCAGAGAATTGAACAATTACTCCTGGTTCAATTGATAAAGTACTATCAGATGGAATTGTTATTTCACCATTAATAATATATGGACTGCCTGCAAAGGTCCATATTCCGCTGACATTGCCACCGGGAATATTTGTGTCAGCGATTGTAATTGAGGCTGTAAGTAATACACCAAATAAGATAATAACTATCTTTTTCATGGTTCCTCCTTATTTAATTTTTTCATAGTTTCTTATATTTTATTATGGTGCGACTTGAATAATTTTTAATCCTTCGTTATCTGCTAAGTATACATAACTGCCAAACTTATAAATGGATACGGGTTCTGTTGACATTTCAAAATTCCCTAAGATATAGGGGGATAAAGGGTTTGAAACATCTATTACAATCAAACCCCTATCTTTATCTGCTAAATATACATAATTATCTTGAGCATAAACACTATAGGCAAAACCATTTGTTGGACAATTGGCAACAAGAGTTGGAGAGTTTACATCAGAAATATCAATAATTTCTAATCCATTCTCACCATTTGCTAAGTATGCATAGTTTTCAAGTACATATACATCCTGTGATAGTCCATTAATTGGTAAATTAGAGACAGATGTGGGATTTAATGGATCAGAAATGTCAATAATAGCAAGTCCTCCATTTAGACCATTGGCAACGAATGCATAATCACAATTGTTTTTAACAAACACTCTTCTTGCATCACCATTGGTTGAGATTTTTGCCCTAAAATGAGGGGGTCCAGATGTGATGATTATTGAAAGTCCAATTTCGCCATCTGCAATATATGCATAATCTCCATAGACAAATACATCATTTGGAATGCCATCTTCACCTGTTCCGCAAGAACCAGTTATTATTGGTGCATAAATATTACTAATATCTATAAGATTAAAACCTCCATTATGATTTGTAACATATGCATGATTATCCTGTACAAATACAGAAAGCGTTCGGTCTGTTAAACTTAATGTAGTAATTCCAGTAGGAGAGCTTGGATTTGAACAATCAATTATGGCTAAACCAGCAAATTTTGTTGAAATAAATGCATTATAATTAGAAACAAAAACTTCAGTTGGGTCGCCAGAAGTAGAAACACTACTTACTAACCCTAACAATATATTTATGCATTCTTCATCAGAATAAGCAGAATATTCTGTTTCATAATATGCTCGTACACGATAAGAAAATGTTCCACAAGGTTGTTCAATATCATCTATAAAAGAAGTAGCATTAGTTGCTACAGAATCATACTCTGTAATCCAATCCAATTCACCAATTTTTTTATCAATATAAAATCCTTGTTCTCCCTGGCTATTATCATCCCACATAATTTTGATTTTACTTGGATCTGGTTTCTGTAATGTAAGATTTGATGGTGCAGGAAAGATATTATCAATCTCATCGGTTTCAATAAAGCCAGAATAGTGGTTCTGTCCATAAGCATAGACTCTATATTTTATATTTTGATTAATATCAGCATTTTCATCTATCCATTGCGTAGCATTTTCTGCAGTCGTTCCATAGGAGGATTGCCAATTCCCATCGTTAACTTTTTTATCTATTTTAAAACCTTCCTCTCCATCTGAGTTGTCAGTCCAATTAAGTTGAATCTTGTTTATTGCGAGTATGCTGTATGTTAAGTTTGATGGGCTTGGAAAAGTAGGAGTTATTGAATTTTCAGCTGAAACTGATTTTGATTCTCCAACAAAGGCAGAAACTCTGTAATATATTGTATCAAAAAGTGTTGTAGTATCAAGAAAGTTGTTTACATTTGCTGTAAGCTTTTTGTAGCTATTATTCCATGAACCGTTACCAATCTTTTTATCAATGAGATATCCATCTTCGCCGACGCACCTATCATTCCAGGTTATTTTAATTGTATCTTGAGATATTTGCTCAATAACAATATTTGATGGTGTAGTATTATCAGAAAAATAAGCGACAACTTCAGAGAAATATGAGGAAGTACCTTCTGATATATTATCAGCTTTTACCTTATAAGCATAAACTAAACTGTCATTAGTTAGAATATCATCTTTAAATAAATGAGATTCATCGGAAATGACTTCATAATTTTCATTCCAGTTACCTTCACCAGCTTTTCTGGCAATAACAAATTGGATAGTATCATTTGTGTTAAAGTAATTCCAGGTTAGTTTTATTCTGCCATCTGCAATTTTCTCAATTTTCAAATCAGTTGGAGCTTCTTTACTAGGAGCTGTTAGTTTTCCACAACTTATAATATAAAGTAGTATGATAATTAAAGAAAAGAAAGATAAAATATATTTTTTATTTTTTATTTTCATTTTTTCCTTTTTTATTCTCAATAAATAGTGTATCAATATTAGTTGAATTTTCTCTAAATTCTTCTATCTTTTCTTTAGTAGAGATAAGTTCTTTTTTTCTCTTATCAAGAGATTTTGCAATTTCAGCCTTTAATATGATAATCATTTCACGAATATTTTTTTCTTTCTTATTATAACCTGTGAGATAGCGTATTCCGAAGACCCACCATGGTAGGTCTTTTAGAAGTGGAATTCCAGTACGAACTATTGTAACTTCCGTATCATATAGACCACCCATCACAGTTTCCTCGCCATCAAATAGTAAAACATCTGTTTCTGATTGACTTGTATGGATAATCGTGCTAATTTCTCCAGGAACTGCTGAACTCTTTTCAATTTTTGCTTTAAGATGAATAGCTTCTTTCCCATCCTCTTCTATAACGGTTGGTGTAACATCCATAATAACACCTGTTTTAAAGAATTTATCCGTAATATTTCCAGCTTCATCTGTTTGTTTGACAGAGAAATCATCACCAACTTGAATCTTTCCTGTTTTTCCAGATAAAACGCAAACAGAGGGTCTTGCGATAACCGTCCCCTTTTGATTACTTTCAATTATTCGTAAAAGAGCATTAATATCAATAGTTATATCACCTGATTCAAGTCTTGTAGAACCTGTAGCCTGTAATAGTTCAGAACCAACCATACTTCCGGCCTTAAAATCAATTGAGGCAACAACCTTATTGTTGAATAGTGTTGACCAGTCAATGCCAATACTGTTTAAGAATGATTTATCAGCTTTAAATAGTATTGCACTGATTTTCACCTGTTTGCTATCAATTGAAATTTCTGGTTTTTCTTCTTTTATAACTTCTTCCTCTACTATTAAATCTTTAATTAAATATGCACCTGGTAGTTCTTCAAGAACGAGATTATGATAACTAACAATAATATTGAGAGCTTCCTTCCAATATAATTTTTTAATTGGAATTCCAATTGGTTTTGTTACGCTACTCATATTAATGATTTTTTTACCTTCAAACTGTTGAGACATAACCTCAAGAGTTTTCAAAGCATCTGGAATAGATAGAGTTTGAGAAATAGTTATTAATTCTTTTTCACTATAATTTTTACCTATCTGGCGCTGAGCAAATAAGTTAAAATATACAAAAAATATGATTAAAATTATAAGTATTTTTTTCATAAGTTATCCCCATTCATATATATTATTTCCTCTTCACGAATACCAATTCTATTTATCATAAAAACTGCTGCCTGTTTATACCAATTAATGTTATCTAAATATCCATAAGCAACCTTTTCACCGGGCGTTAAGGTATGAATCCTTCCTTTATCATCACGCAAAAAAGCTTTATACGGAGTTAATCCAATTATCGTTGATGTATATATATTTAGAAATTTAAGCTCATATTCATCAGATATAGGGGCATGGATTCTTGAATAAAATGGATTATATCTAAGATTTGTAAACTTAAAATTTCTAAATGGTATGTTTTTTAGTTCAGTCCCATCCTCATTAAAATATGCATTCAGTGTAATTGTAAAGCTTACTGTATCAGCTTTAGCTACAGATTGTTCAGCAATTTTAATAGATTCAATTGTATAAAGAGGGGATTGATACTCAATTTGAAATACAAAAAAATAAAGAGATTTTATATCAGCATTACCAGAAATCGTGTATGTATTAAAAGAAAATTCTTTAACCTTTCCAGACTTTGAAATCTGAAAATTAAAACTTACATCAGGGCAGAAATTATCCGCAATATCAACTAAATATTGGTATGTAAGAGTTGGAGTGTCTTCTCTTAGTATAAGTTTACTGTTTTCAAGAACTTCTTTTTTCATATCCTCAAGAGATTGCATAACCTTTTCTTCATTTTCCAAATCTGGATTTGCCTTTTTGAGTCCTTCAAGCATCTCTGAGTTTTCTTTGTTTGCCTTTTTCATTTTTTCTAATCTTCTAACAGAATTTGCGTTAGCCAAGATAGTGCCAATTATTACAATTAACAATAAAACAACTAAAACAATTGTATTTCTAACCGTATATGGCATATTATCTATTTCCCAAAAACATTTATTTTATATTGAGCGATTTTTGCTAATTTATTATTTGGGTAATCGGTTACTAATTTATTCCAATAATAAATTGCACTATTAATGTCAGTTAGTCTTTGGCAAGAGTTCCCAAGCATAATAAGAGCATCGGATGTTTTAGTTCCCTTTAGTTTAATTATTTTTTCAAATATAGATTTTGCCTGGTTAATTTTATCTAATCTGTACAAGCATTCTCCAATAAGATAACTGGCATTATATGCGAGAGGATGGGTTGGATAATTTTCAATAAACTTATTTAACTCTTTATATGCTTTTTCAATATTTCCAGAAAAATATGTTTCTACGATACTATGATAAATCTCTGAAATATTTTCATCATATTCTATTTTTTCTATCCAATAACTGTTAATAAAAGGAAATTGTTCCTTTATTTTTTCTCCCATTGCAACAGCTTCGGACTTTGTATATGTACTATCCAGCCGTAAGCGATAGAAAATTTCCCCGTCTTTTTTAACCGAAGAAACTTTTGTTTTATATCCATATTGTTCTATTTTGCTCTTTGCTTCTTCAACTTTTGAAAGGTTTTTTCTTGATACTAATTGTAATTCAAATACATTTTTTTCATTATCTTTTTTATAAGAAGCATATTCATTTTGTGATATTTTAGATACTGATTTTTCTATAATTTTGTTTATAGCCGCTTCAGGCACTCTTTCCATTTCTTCTTTATTAATATCCTTAGTTTTAGAAAAAGTATTAATTTTATTTTGAGCGATTTTTGCTAATTTATTATTTGGGTAATCGGTTACTAATTTATTCCAATAATAAATTGCACTATTAATGTCACTTAGTCTTTGGCAAGAGTTCCCAAGCATAATAAGAGCATCAGGTGTTTTTATTCCACTTTGTTTAAGAATATTTTCAAAGATATCTTTCGCGTCTGAAATTTTTCCCATCGTGTAAAGACATTCCCCCATAAGATAATTAGCATTATAAGAATATTTACACTCAGGATATTCTAAAACAAATTCTTTAAACCTTTCGTATGCCTCTTTTGAATTACTTGCAAAATATAATTTTGTAATAGAGTTATAAATTTTTAATTTGTCTTTTTCAGAAGCTTCTTTATAAATCTCAGGTTCAAGTGGTTCTTCAGTTATTGGTTCTGATGGTTTTTCCATCACTTCAGCTATGTGAATTTTAGATAAACTTTCTTCTTTTTCTTCTTTAATATCTTTTGGATTAGGATATGAAAAAGTCATATCATATTTCCAGATTGGTAAATCTTGAATGGAATGTTCTGTAATTCTTTCAATTCTGCCATCAGGAAATAGTTTTGAAAACCCGATAATATTCCGTTTTTTCGTTGTATATCCTGAAATTTGAAAGTTATTTTCTGAGCTTTTCAAATTAGTTATCCAACTTATTTTATTTTCTAAGAATGAATTTGCTATAACATTTAGGATATAATGCCACTGATTTTTGTTTCCTGTTAATTTCTCTATTTTTTTAACATTTGCTTCCAGAATAGCAAGTTCTTTTTTTACTTTATCAAGCTTAGCAATTATAACCTTATGCTTTTTTAGTTCAACTTCCAGATTTATATTCACTTTTCCCGCATCTAAGACCTCTTGCTTCAGGTTCATATTTCTGATAGTGCCGATTAAAGCAAAATAGAATATTCCAGCTAAAACAAAAAATCCATGCCATGCTATTTTGAAATGTTTTTGCCTTTCAATTATCTTTGATGGAAGAAGATTGCTCGGGAAAAAATCTTTATTTTTTGGTTCTAATGTCTTCCATGCAAGTGCAATTGGTATTGCAAATCTTGCAATTTTTTTTGATAGTTGCTCATCACTCTTGATTTCCGAAATATCAATATTCTTTAAATCTAAACGGCAAACTGTTGATTTCGGTTTTAGATTTTTCTTAAAATATTCAATATCTTCATCAAGTATGTTTTTCCCAGCCATGACTAAATGCTGAGTTATTGGAATGCCCGATACATCCTGTTCCAATATAACTTTTGAATAAATTGCCTTCCTAATTCCCTCTAAATCAGTTTGCGTAACAATAATTGGAAAGGTTTTTACATAGCCGGCACCTTTCATTACAATTCCCACTCTATAATCAATACCAATGTACAAAATCAACACATAATCCTCTGGAGGGAAGTCATAGCAAGCTCTCACTAAATTTATTAGTGAGATTTCATTTGTATCTATAAAACTATAAAAGAATTTCTTTTTTGAAATAACAAGATTAATATCCTGCAAGGCATTAAGAAGTTCAAACTTACCACGATGCACAAAAGCCAGAATAGTTTTATCAGGGTTTAATATATAACTTAACCCATAATCTTTGGATTGGATTTCTACTTTGGATAAAAGTTCTGATTTGATTCTCTTTTTTATCTTTGCTGTAGGTATTTCATCAAATTGCTTATATGAAATTTGTTCTTCGTTTGCATTGAAGGCAATCTTGCCTTTTTCTATAGGAAATTTAAGAAGTAATTTTTGTAAGTCATTTTGCCCTGATATTGCTTTTTCTTTTTCAATTTCTTCAAAACTTTCTTTTTCATCAAATTCTGAGATTTCCGGAATATTTAGCTCTTCCTCTTCTAAGTCAGTAAACTCTGATTCTTCTAATGCAGATTTCTTTTCTTCTTCAGTAATTTCTTTTGGGTATAAAGGAGATGAAAGTTCAGTCTCTTCTAAACGCTGTATTTTTATTTTACCATTTTCTAAAGCAAGTTGAGCAACTTTAATTGATAATCCATCTTGAAAAATACCAAATGCTAATTTCTCTTTTTTAAATTTCATTATTTAGGAATCTATTTTGAGTAAGTTAATAACTGCTCCATTCTCGTTCTGCTATTTGAAAAGTTCATAGCTGTTTCTTTTGTTATTATATTGGTTTTACATAGATTAAATAGGTCTTGTTCAAGGGTTATCATACCTTCTCTTTTACCTTCAGTAATCATCTGATATATTTCGTTGATATTTTTATTTCTTATTGCAGCGCGCACCGATGCATCCACAGAAAGAATCTCTTTTGCTAAGGTTAGCTTGCCTTGCTTATTTGGAACTAATTTTTGAGAGATAATCACTTTCAAGGTATCTGCCAATCTTAATCTTATTCTATCTTGCTCTCTTGGAGGAAATTCAGCAATAATTCTATGCATACTATCAACCGCAGAACTTGTGTGCAGGGTAGTAAAACACTTATGACCGCTATCAGTGGCTTCAAGAACTGTAGCAATTGTTTCTGGGTCTCGCATCTCTCCAACAACAATTATATCCGGGTCCTGTCTTAATGCTTGTATTGTTCCCTCTCTAAAGTTTAATACATCTTCGCCAACTTCCCTATGTCTGATAATACATTTATCTGATTGGTGGATATATTCAATTGGATTTCCGATAACTACAATATGAGAGTTATTGTTGTGATTATTCATATCTATAATAGAATCCAATGTACAACTTTTTCCTGACCCTGTGATTCCTGTTACCAAAATTAGACCAGATTTTTCATATCGGAGGTCTAACCTTTTGGTAATTGGTTCGGGAAAGTTTAAAGATTGTATTGTAAATAATTCTTGGTTGATGCGTCTAAAGTTTGCTACTAAAACATTACTTTCATAATAGATATCGCTACGAAAACGGCTGGGTTCTTCCCCCTCTTCTAATACCATTCCTACAGAAAGGTCTACATTTTTATTTCTAAAAAGTGTTATTTTCTGTTCGTCAGATAGGATACTTAAGAAAATAGCGGTAACTTCATCATTAATATACGAAGGCATATCCCGATATGGAGATTTTTCCCCATAGACTCTATACCAGATTTGTCTATTTGCTCCAGGTCCGCCGAAATCCATATCAGAGGCGTTTATTTCTCGCATATGCTTAAGTAATCTTCTAAGGTTATCATAAGCCTCTTTTCTCCAGGTTGCATTATAAGTAATAATTTTGTTAATGTTCTGGAATCTACTTGTACCAGTTAAATATTCTGGTAATCCTACTAACATTTCAGGGGTAAAAGATAGGCTCATATTTTCCTTTCGTAATTCGTTGAACGGTTGCGCGACTCGAATCGTCAGACGTGTCGTTTTCCGTCAACCGTTAACCGTTTCGAGTTGCCCAACCGATAAACGATATTCTTTATTTCTCTCCGGTTACAAGTTTCAGCATAACAATTCTTTGAATAGATTTTCGCCATTTGGAAAATGTACAATTTATAATATTAATCATAAATCTTTTCATCAATTTTTCACCTTTGTATGCAAAGAAGTCTAACACCCTCTTTCTATCAAAATGTCTAACCTTAACAGCAGTCTCTGCGCGAAGTTTAGTAAACACAGAGCCAGCTAATATAAAGCTTTCTTCTCCCCATGTATCTCCCTTTCTTAGATAATCTACAGTTGTATTACTAAGCCAGACTGATATGTCGCCACTTTCAACTAAAATGATTGAACCGGATTTTTTATCGCCAACCGGAATATGTTCACTGACATCATATTTATGAATACGTCCAAGTGCTAAAAAGTCAACTTTTTCTTCTGGCGTGAATCCATGTAACATAAGTGGTTCCCCCTTTTGCATAACTTCAGCACCTGGTTCAAAAGCTTGTTGGAGTGGACCGTATAAATCTTCGGCATATTGTAAGCCCTTTTTTACAACTTCAATAAGTTCTTCAGCATTAATAGGTTTAGAAAGGTATTGAAAAGCTCCAGCATGAACTGCTTTCACTGCACCTTCTATACTGGAAAAACCCGTTGTAATAACAATCACAGCTAATGGTTGTTTCTTTTTAATCCTTTTCATTAACTCAAGACCATCTATACGAGGCATAACCATATCAACGAGGAAAAGGTCAAAATCGTCATATTCCATTTTATCAAGAGCATCCTGTCCATCAACTGCAAGTGTTACTTTATATCCCTCTTCTTCAAGAAACTCCTTACAAAGCTCTCGGATGCTTTGTTCATCATCCACAACTAAAATATGTTTTTTCATCTGAAAATCCTTTCACCACAAAGGTCACAAAGAAAATAAATATACACTCTCATTCCCAAGCCCTCCCCAATTGAATTGGGGATTGGGAATGCTTACATGCCATTTTCATTCTCCTTTCAGGCTCGGCGCCTCTGTCTCGGCTCCCGATATACCCCCGATTAAATCGGGGGGAGACTGGCAGACGGGTGCGTCCCCGATGTATTAGTCTCGGTCAGGTCGAGCCTGAACGGATCGGGGACATGTATGTTTCATAGTATTAAACCTGTTTTTGCTTTTTTCTTTCCTCTTTAATCAATTCTAATTTTTTTAACTCTTGCAACCTTGTTAATATACCATTTATTTTATTGATAGCTTCAGTTATTTGATTGCCAGTCTTAGCAAGTTTTTCGTCCTCATATTCCGCAGCAGCTTTTTTGACTCTACTTAATGACAGGGAGATTACACTCAGAGGATTATTTATATCATGGTCTATCCCGGCAATATTGGCTGCAGTTTGTACAACTTCTTGGTAGTTAGCGATTTTTCCCTTATCTTCTATAATTATTTTTTGCTTCTCTAATAATTGGTCTTCTTTATCCTTCAATTTTTCATTGATTTTTAAGGAGTTAAAAGATAGTTTTTTCGCCATATCACTAATAAAATTCGCAATAAAGGCTATGGCAGTAAAAAGACCGGTATAGGAAATTAAAAATATAGTTTGCGAAGAAACATCGGAATTAAAAGACGAACCATTAATTGGCAAAAGCCATTTAAAGTTATAAAGAAGAATTAGCCCTAAAAGAGACATACTACCAATCAGAGCAGATATAAAACCACCTGCTTTTTCTATTGATAAACTTGCTGTAATAACTGCTATCAGGTATATCCACACAAAAGAGCTTTCAATTCCACCAGTCAGATGTACAATTAAAGTAGAGAAAACAATATCTAAAACAATTTGAACTGTTGCAAAGATATTATTAGTCCTAATAATCTGCAGATGGAAGAGAAGATTTAAAACACATATTCCTAAAAAGGTAGCAATAAAGATAATAATTGGGAAGGTTTGTGGAGATTGCTGAACACGAATAATACCTATTGCAAAAAGAATTATTACTATAAACCATCTGATGTTTGACCACCAGTGGAACATGCTTTTTTCTGTTTCAAGAAATTGTGATTTATCCATTTATATCCTCGAAAAATATATTTACTCCTGCCAATAAATAATTTTCGTTTTCGTTTTCTTCAAGCCATTAAATTGATAAAGCTGATTGATAACATCATTAGTTAATATCTCATCATATAATCCCACTTCATCAAGAGTTGCATCAATACAGGTAAATGGACCAAACCAGGGAACATTGGTTTCACGTCCACCAATTGAAACTGTGTTTGTAGAATCTCTTCTAGACCATTTATCAACTATTTTTGTAGCTTTGTAGCCTTCGTCATAAATTTGAATTGAAATTTCTGCTTGTGTTTCGGAATAAGTTCCATCATAAGTTGCCACAATGAAGTGCCAGGCATAGATGTCCATCTCCCAGTTATTCTTTTCAATTGCTACTTCCTTAACCCCGGAACTTGCAACTATATCGAATGCATATTTCACGGTTTTAAAGATGAAGATGTCAAATACTCGTGCTCTAAGAGACCAGCATACAGGCCAGCCACTTTCATTAGTCTGTTCCGCTACAAGCACACCCCAATCAAGAAAAGAAGGATCCATTTTTGCCCAGCAGGTGATTGTTAAAACATCATCATAAGTAGAGCTTACTCCTGATTCTAAATCAACTCTATCATTATTTCCGTCAAAATTAAGAGCACCCTCACCATATGCTGTATCTGTGGTCCAATCTGGTGCTAAATCTCCCCCTCCTAAAGTTCCATCATTTCCACTGTCAGAGCCGTCTGCTACTGTGGTTCCACTCCCTTCATCAAAATTCCAGCAACCAACTTGTTCCTCTGGATGAAGATCAATTATAGATATAGAAGCTAATATCGCCTCACTTTGATGATGGTTTGTTCCATAACTCACATTGGCAACAATACGGATTGTGTCTTTGTCTGAATCAAAAGCTGAATATTTTATATAATCAATGCTACCATCTAAAACATCAAATGGGCTAAATGTTGGTGGATAATAAGAGGGAGCCAGAGGAATAAGACTTGTATCTGGCTTATTCTTTATACCATAATTTAATGCATAAGCTCCAAGATGCTTCGCTTGCATTATAGCCAGGTTTTCTGAAGCAATTTCCGGCATTTTCTCAGTATGCTTATGAACAGTTATGAGAATTCCTGCAAAGATGGCAATAATTATCAAGGCACCTATTAAAACTGCTTTTCCCATTTTTATTCACGCCAGTATAGAGTGTTATATTCTCTATCGCCAGACCCAGTACCGCCAGTAAAAGTATATATAGCTTCAATTTCTTCATCAGTTAATACTTTATCTAAAATTCGCACTTCATCAATTAACCCATTCCAGCATCTTGCACCAAACCAATTTTCTGTTCCACCAATGGTAACAAAATTATCATCGTCTCTTAATGTCCATTTATCAATAATTTTTGAGTTCACTAAAGTATATTCTTCATCTTCATGTATTACTTTTATTGAAATTCTTGCTTTTGTTTCAGAATATGTACCGTCATAAACTCCAACGACATAGTGCCAGGCATAAACATCGTATTCTGGATGAGTCACTTCATCCATTGTTATACTAACTTCATCGTAGTCAAGTAAACTCAACCAACCAGTGCTATATTTAACTTTGAATGCATATTTAAGCAGTAATATATCCTTGTATTCCCAATGTCCAACCCAAAATTTCCAATAAGGTGGGTCATTAACCCAATACCAGTATCCACCATCTGTTGTCCGTCCTCTAAGAGTCCATGATAACCAGTTGCCAGAAGTATGTTCTCCAACAATTCTTCCAAGATCAGTATCCAGCCATCCGCTGGGATTATCAGCTTTTAACCATGCTACAACTGTAACCACATCATCATAAGTATCATTAACATCTGTGCCTAAACCAACATAATCATTGTCTCCATCAAAATCAAGAGCACCACCTACATTGCCATCACCCCAGTCTGAAGACGGATCCATATGAATCAAAGTTCCATCATTTTTATTATCCGAGCTATCTCTTGCAGTATAACCACTGCCATCATCCATATCCCAGTAACCAACCTGACCCGGAATAGAAGTATCTGTTATGTTAAATACTGCTTCACATTCATGGTGAAGTGTATCATCAGGTGTTATCCAGCTTACATTTGCAATAATATCTATTGCATCAGGATAGGCATCGTTATAATCATAGTCAAAATCATATTTGATGCTATTAATCCTTCCGCCCCAGTTTTCATCTCCCAATACAATAAAACTATCAAATGTTTGAGTAATGTCTGAGTCAACCTCACCCTCTTTTATTTGTTTTATTGCATATCTGAGGGCATAAGCACCTACATTATTCACATCATATTTATTTCCTTGCGATAACATTTCTGGTGTCTTTTCTGCCCGGTGTTGTACTGATAATGTTATGGCCGCAAAAATTGCGGTTAGTAATAACACTATTATTATTAGAACTCTACCCATTTTTCCTCCTAATGGTTTTTTATTTTATTATTTTTCTAATTACTATTTTATACATATAAAAAGAATAATTATTAAAATTACTGTCAATGATTTTATTACAAATAATTTCTTTTCATCTGAAAATCGCTTGCCACAGAGACACCCCGATACAGTCATTCTTCCTTACGGAGCAGGCAGAGAGCACAGAGAAAATAAATATAAACTCTCATTCCAAAGCCCTCCCCAATTGAATTGGGGATTGGGAATGCTTACATGATATTTTCATCTAAAAATCACCTTAAATTACTTGGAGTAGTTCCGATATATCGGAACTGAATACGGCAAGAGACTTGCCGACTCCAAATAACCTTCAAATTTTCATTCTTCTTTGTTGTTCCATATTTTATGAGATCTGCAAAATGGCATTCACATGTCATTCCAAACGCCCACGGCTGTCATTCCCGACCCCGATCCCCAATTTAATTGGGGGGAATCCATATAGAGGGAAGACGCAGTAAAAGACAGGTTGTAAGGAATGGATTCCCACTTTCGTGGGAATGACAAGCAGAGAAGTGGGAATAACAAGTTAAGTGAATTTTCCATATTTTGCAGAATCCATGTTACATATTTTAATACACACTAATTATATCATTATAAATACAAGTTTTTAAAATATTGCCATAATACAATTTTATTATTAATAGCCCTTTTATCAATATCACCACGATATGTATTCGCAAAAAATTCTATATCAATTCTTACAGAACGAATGTAAGAGAGGGAATCCTGTGGAGAAGTAATTTCATTTTCATTCACATCATAATAAGTAAATTTTAGATTATTAGAATTTTGTGATAGTTCAAATGGTCCGAATTCCATTGAGCCGTTGCGGGTAAGTTTTAATGAATCATTTTCCTTATAAATTAGTATTATATCAATACTTGCAGAAACACTATCTTTTATGCGGAACTGAAAAGTACTATCTGTAGCAAGTAAGACTGCCAGGGAATCAATACCCGCACCAACTTTAGATAAGTATCCATTTGAGATTCCGGGTATTGTTTCTCCCGTATCATCATCAATTGTGCCGGAGATAACTCTTTCTGAAATTTCATTAAGAGTTGTCTGCATATTAGTATTATATCCTACAGCTTGCACATTTGATAAAGCATTAAACATAGCAATGAGGAATAATCCTCCAATAACTACAGCTCCCAGTGCATCTAATAGGCTTCCCATGATTTCTAATTTTAACCCTCCATATCAATAAAAATTTTACTGATAGGTTTATCCCTTGTTCCAATCCAGAGCGTATCAGGTCCCAATGGATAACAATAAATAACTATATCAATCTTTTGATATGTACTATCAGGCTCAGAAATATCACCAGAACTATTACAATAATTTGACTGAATATTAACATTATAAACTACATTATTGATTGGGGTAGTGAATGTGGAATCGCTGTAATTAGTTTGAATTTCATCAAATGTATAAATCTTTCCAAGAAGTTCAGCATCAATTTTCTGTATGTATTTATCTGCAATTTTCAAACCTTGCATTTGGAACATAACTTTATACACTATATCTGTAGCGGTATAGAGATTGCTATAAGTTGTAATAAGAATAGTGGAAAACAGCATTACAGCAAGAAGAACGAGTAGCATTTGTCCCATATTCATATTTTATTCCTCTGTTGTTGCATAAGCCACTTCAGAAATAGTAGTAAGCCCATTTCTTATTCTATCTAATCCTGAATCCCTAAGAGATAACATCCCTTGTTTTTCAGCAATGTTTCTAATAAGCGCCTCATCAATTTCTTCTCCGGATTCAACAATAGCTTTTCTTACTTCATGTGAAAAGTATAGGGCTTCACAAATATTTATTCTTCCTTTATATCCTTCAGTGCATTTCTTACAACCTTTTCCTGCTTCATATATTTTACCGGATTTTAAATCCTCTTCAGTTATACCAAATTCAAGTGCAGCCTGATATTTTTCTTTTGCTAATGGTTTCCTGCAATACGGGCATAATTTTCTTACTAATCTTTGTGCGACTATAATATTTATTGCATAAGCAAGAAGAAAAGGTTCTATCCCCATTTTATATAATCTTGAAATTGCGCTTGGTGCATCATTAGTATGAAGTGTAGAGAATGTTAGATGACCTGTATTCGCAAGTTTAACTGCAACTTCTGCAGTAATTTTATCCCTTATTTCACCAACCATTACAATATCAGGGTCGTGTCTGAGGATAGAGCGGATAGCATTTTCAAAGGTCATCTTATGTCCAATCTTTAGCTGTCTTGCCCCTCTAATCACATATTCTACAGGGTCTTCGCAGGTAAGTACATTTTTTGAAGGGTCTATCACATGATAAAGTGCAGCCATTAAGGTTGTGCTTTTTCCACTACCAGTTGGTCCAGTAAGCAGAACAATGCCTTTGGAAGTACTTATGGCTTTAAGAAAATCCTTCTCAGCTTGTTTCTGAAATCCCAACTTTTCTAAATCTGTTATTACATTTCTATCGTCTATTACTCTTATGACCACGCTTTCAAATCTTCTTTCATATTCTGCGGATATAATAGGTAAGATTGAGACACGAAATCTAATCAGATGCCCATCAACAAGACGCTGTGCAAAGCCATCCTGTGCAGTATCTCTTTCAAATCTGTCAACACCTGTTGAGCGGTCTTTAGCAACTGCTGCTATTGCTTCTGGGGAAGTATTATCCTGCCTATGCCAGGGATGAAGTTTTCCGTCAATCCTGAAAAAGAAATCCACACTTGACCGTTGATATGGTATAACATGGATGTCACTTGCTCCTTGTCGTACAGCTTCAACCAAGCTAGCTTCAAATAAATTCACCAAAAGACTTTTATTTATCTCCTCATCTAATGCATATTCATCAACACCTATTTTTCCAACTTCACCTACTTCTTCTATCTGTTCGCCAGCTTCTTCAAGAAGTTCTAAAAATTCATTCTTCTGAGGAGCTATGATTTCAATAAGTTCTTCTATAGTTTTAAGACGACAAAAAACCACTTCATATTTTTTGAATTCTGTATTTAAAGGAATTTTTTCTACGATTTTGTTTGTTGGGTCTGCGGATAAAACTATTAATGTATTTTTTCTTCCATAAGCTATTCTATATGGTAAAACTTTATTATATAACAGTTCCCTTTTGAAATCTTCTGGAAACCTGGAAAGCATTTCTTTTGTACGCTTTATCTGATTTTGGTCTAATTTGTCCAGGTCTATATCAATTGTGCGGAATGCATAAAGGTCAGCGAGCAGACTATAAATTGCATCGTGGTCTATTTTCAAGTCTGAGGTTAATATTTCCTCTAATCGGCGAGGATTAGAGGGGTCCTCATCAGCCTGAATCATAAATGCTTTATCAAGCGTATCTTTATCAATTATTTCTTTTTCAACTAATAATTTTCCTAATCTTGATCTTCCTATCATTGTTTCCTTAATTAGTCATTAGTCATTAGTCATTAGTCAACAGTGAAATATGCTTCTGCGGCGCATTTCACGGGGCTCTAACTTAATTTACATTCCAGCCATACCAGGCATTTCTGGAGAAACAAGAGCAATCTCTGCAGAGACAATAGTTAATAATGAAATTACAATGCCAATAAAGAGTGCAATTAAAGACTGAATTGATTGAATCACAGTATTCATTTTATATGTAGTTTCTTTTTCGTAGAATGAGCAAATTTGACGAGCAGATTGTAGCACATTACCGGTTTCAGCCCCTGTTCTTAATCTACTTAAAGTTGTTTTATTAAATACATTTGCTTCTTCCAATGCTGGGACTAATGACATACCTTCTTTTAACATAAGTGGAATAGTAATCTCTTTAATTCCCTTTTCTATATAAGCATTTCTACAAGCTTGAGCAGAAGATGTTAAGGCTTCTATATTAGCTTCTGCACCAGAATAGACAGCGGAAAAAACTCTAAAAAATATCTCAATACTTGATTTATGTAACAGATGCCCAATAATTGGCAATTTAATTAAAAATCTATCCCTCCATACCCTTCCATCTGGAGTTTTCCACCACATAAAAATTGCGATTGAAAAGATTACAATTATAAGAAACATCCACCACCAATTAGCACCTAAATAATCACTCATCTTTAATGTAAAAGCAGTCATTGGTGGAACTTTCATTCCATGTTCAACAAAAATCTTAGCGGTTGCTGGAAATATTGAGACTATAAAATATCCAACAGCAAGTATCATAGCCACAACTGTAACCATTGGCGTGAGTATTGCCTGCTTTAAACTTTTTCTATAATCTTGGTCCCTTTCCATAAATTTGGAAGTAGCTTCATAAACCTCACTCATATTACCACTTTTGGTTGCAAGACCGAGCATATAAGCAGGAAATTTCCCAAAGACATCAGCATAGCGTGAAAAAACCTCTGTGCCTTCTTTACCTGCTTTTAACTGACTTTCAACTTTTTTTAATGTTTCTCTTAATGTAGAATTGGATTCTTCCTCTGCTAACATACGAAGAATCTTATCATAAGCCATCTTTTCTTTAAGTAGAAACGAGCTAAGATTGATAAACATCATAATGCTTTGTTTAGAAGGCTTTGGATGGAAATCAATCAAAACTGGTTGAATTTTTGCGTCCCTATATCCAATCCTTAATAATGCTCTTTCTACCTCTTGCTTTGTATACGCGGCTTGCTTTCCTTTTAATTTTTTACCTGTAGGAAGTTTTACTGTATAACGAAAGGTCTTTTTGCAAAGTATAGAATTTATTCTTATTCTATGTTTGGTTGCTATTTCTTTTATTAATTGCTTTGCTTTAGATTTGTTATGTGCTAATACTAAACCTTGAACAGGTTTACCATTTAAAGACACCCCTTGATAACGAAATTCTTTTTGCATTTTTACTTAACCCTGGTTGTCAGGGTCCATACCCTGACAAAATTCGTGAAATCTGTCATGGAATGGTCCATGACAGCCGTGAACCATTTAAAGCCACTCCTTGATAACGAAATTCTTTTTGCATTGTTACTTACTTTCTATTAACCTCTATTTGGCAAGATTATATCATTACAAAATAATTCTTTACTTCCAGATAGTTGTAACGAACTTCGAATTTCGAACTTTAGGGTCATTGGTTAGTAATTCAATATCAAGTTCCAATGCAGCTCCTGCAATTATTCTATCATGTAATTCGGGTATATCATTTATCATAAAGGCTTTTTCTATTGTCATAAAAGTTATTTTTTTCTCTTTGATTGATTTGTGCTGTTTAAAATAATTTTTTGAGTCATTTAGAGTTATTTCAATTCTCTTTTTTTCAGATAGATAACCAATTTCAGCCAAAACTATTGCTGGGATGTAAATTTCGCTCTCACCCTTTTCTGCTTGTTCAAATATTTCTTTAATACGATTAGGTAACTTTCTTCTTTCTAATCGAAGTACTAATGCCATTGTATCTGTTACATATTTAGGGGGTGTAATAGAATAAGTTGTATATTTGTTTTTCACATCTTACCATTAGTCAGTCCACCAGCTCCGAGACCCCGACTTGCCGGGGATAAATCTCCACACCAATCCATTGGTGTGGTGGATAAATCGGGTACTGGCGGATTAAATTTGTTCCTATACATCGTGATTATTACACCCCCTTAGTCTTCACGGGGATATAATTCTTTATAGTTTTTAAATTCTTCCTCTAAGTGACTAATTTCAGTTTTGTTTAACAAAGAGAGTTCATCGTTTAAATTGTCAAAAGATTTTTTTCTTCGTACACTGATAAATTGAATAAAATCTAATATCTCAAGCAAAGCTTCAACAGGAAGACCTTTTGTATTTTGAATAATTAATTTTTCTATTCGTGCAGTATTCATATCGTTCCTATGAAAAATCCTTATGCTGGTTCATCCGCCAGCTGACGGATGAACCAGCAATGGAAACCCTAATTGTCAGGGTCCATACCCTGACAAAATTCGTGAAATCTGTCATGGAATGGTCCATGACAGCCGTGAACCATTTAAAGACACCCCTTGATAACGAAATTCTTTTTGCATTTTTAATTAACTCTGGTTGTCAGGGTCCATACCCTGACAAAATTCGTGAAATCTGTCATGGAATGGTCCATGACAGCCGAGAAGGGACAGCCGTGAAAGCCTACCTAACCCTAATTGTCAGGGTCCACACCCCGACAAAATGTTCTTTGCTACAGGCTAAGGTGGAAAATATGGGAGGCACAAAAACCTCCCATATTTTATTTTTTGAATTCTGATATTTTAATCAATTACTCAGTTTAATCTGGTAAATGCTATTGTGCCAGTTTTTCCTGTTACCACAACTTGTGCTGCGACACAACCAGTTGGACCATAGGCCCCACCAGCACGGGTTGCGTCATCACCTATTTCTTTTCCATTTCCTGTTATTGTAAGATCATCAGTAGCGATTGTTAGTTTATAGGTTCCATTGTCAGTTGTTAAAGTATCTGCAGTTGTTCCATCATGACCATATCCTAACCATTTACCAAGCTCTTGATCAACAGTTCCTCCACTAGGTGTCCAAGCATATCCACCACCACCAAAGCTTTCAGGAGTCTTGTAGAATCCTAATGCTTGCCCAGCAAGAGTATTTAGATCAGCAATAACCGCTTGACGATTTGAAGATACAGCTTGATTTTTGAACATAGTGATACCAACGGCAACAGCCACACCTACGATAATTACGCTCAATACAATGAGCAGTATTTGTTGCATTCCCATTTTTTCTCCTTCACCCCGTGTCCCGATATATCGGGATTATTTCACCGGGGTTATTTTTTAGTTTTTTTCCCGTAAAAAACGGGATTTGGGGAAATTTTCACATCTATTTAGGGGGTGAAATAAAAACCATTTTATATTATTCAATCAATTCCTCTGTTAGAATTGTTTACTATCTAACAAGAGCACTAGGGTGAATTTAATTTCACCCCCTGAAAACATAAATATATTACGCAACTTATGTGCCAAAATTTTATTTAACTTTTTTTAAAAAAATTTTCTTTGTCAAGATAAATTTTATTTTTTTAAGTAGCACTGTTTGAAAATAATATAAAAGTTTGTTATAACCTCCTCTGGAGAGAAGCACTCCATATTTACTTTACAAAGAAAGTACTATGCTGGTTCAGATTTTAATCTGAACCAAAATGTTTGGTTCAAGTAACATACTTGAACCAGCAATGCGTATTTTATACTCATTCCCAACGCCTTCGTTGGGAATGCATTAAGATTTTTAGGATGATAATCTGTCATAAAATAATTACATATTAAAAATTATTGTCATATATTTATGACGCTAATGTTCGCCTGGAGATTTGGTAATTTGGTGATTTATTTGTTATTTGTAATTTGAAATTTGATATTTGAAATTTACCTGCCCCGTGAAATACGAAGTCCCGCCCTTGCGGGATTTCACGGGGTAAAATATTTGCTATTTGTTATTTGGCATTTATTTGATGTTTGGTATTTATACACCATTGTAACTGAATCGCAACGATTGCAACAACTCTAACTATTATTTTTTCTATACCTGTTAATATCAATATCATATTTTTTAAATTTATCGTAGATATTTTGTCTTTTTATCTGGGAGATATTTGCAGCTTTAGTAACATCACCGTTACAGTTTTTTATTAATCCTTCAATGTAGGATTTCTCAAACTCCTCTTTAGCTTTAGTAAATGGCAGATGCATAAAATTTTGTGCAGACATATCTTTTGAAGGAATTTTATTTTGATAGATATGGTCAGGTAGGTCCTCAGGAATAATTTTATTATGAGAAGCCAATGCAGCAGCGTGTTCCATCGCATTTCTCAATTCTCTTATATTTCCTTTCCATTCCATTGTAGTTAGTATTGACATAACAGAGTCTGATAATTGTAATTCTTTTTTATTATATCTCTCTGCAAACTCGTTGACAAAGGCATTTGCAAGCAGTTTTATATCTTCTACTCTTTCTCTAAGAGGCGGGATATGAATATTGATAACATTCAATCTATAATATAAATCTTCTCTAAAGTTTCCATTCTTAACCTCTTCTTCAATGTTCTTATTAGTTGCTGTAATAATTCTTACATCAACTTCAATATCTTTATCTCCTCCAACCTGTCTTATCACACCTTTTTCCAGGGTGCGAAGTAATTTTATTTGGAATGCCTGTGATGTTTCTGATATTTCATCCAGAAATAGTGTTCCGCCATCTGCTTCTTGAAAATAACCGATTTTATCTCTAATCGCATCAGTAAATGCACCTTTTTTATGTCCGAACAGAATGCTCTCCAGGAGATTTTCAGGTAAGCCCCCGCAATTTACCGCAACGAATTTTTCGTCTTTTCTTTTGCTATTTTTATATATTAAATCTGCGAATAGTTCTTTACCAACACCTGTTTCACCAGTTATCAGGACTGTGGTATCAAGAGGAGCAATTCGTTTTACTTTTTCCATCACTTTTTGTATTGTAAAACTATTACCTACAATATTTCTTCTATCAAATCCTTGAGCCAGGATACGGCGCAGTCTTTTAATTTCTTCGGATTGCCATCTTGCTTTCAAAATTTTTTCAATCGTTAGTTTAAGTAGTTCAAGGTCTTCTACAGGCTTTTCAATAAACTCTTCAGCCCCTAATTTCATTGCCTTAACAGCCATACTAATTGAAGCCTTCCCACTTATTACTATTACAGCAATTTGAGGCCATTGCTCTTTTATCTTTTTCATAAGTTCCAGCCCATCTACTTCTGGCATGACAAGGTCTGTCATAGCAATATGATAAGTACCTTCTTTTAACTTTTTAAGAGCTAAGGTTGCCGAATCAGCCGTGTCTATTTCATATTCGTCTTCTAATTGACGGCGAAAAATATTTAGAGTATCCTGTTCATCATCAATAATAAGTATCTTGGCATTTCTTTTTAAAAAATCTGTTTGTATTACTTGATTTGCCATTTTTTATTCCTCTTTTAAAAAACCGTTAAAACGGTTCAAATTTATGGGTCTGTTGATTAATCCAATCTCCAAATCAACAAATAAAAATCCAAATAACAAATTACAAATATTTTACCCCGTGAAATCCCGCAAGGGCGGGACTTCGTATTTCACGGGGCAGGTAAATCTCAAATCACCAAATCTCCAAATCACCAAATTCATCCGATCATCATAATATACAAGTTATTCATTATTAATTGGTAGAAATAAAGTAAATGTGCTACCTTTGCCTACTTCAGATTTTACAGTTATGTGACCTCCATATCTTTCCGCCACACTTTTGCTTATTGCTAATCCTAGACCAAAGCCCCCACCATCCTTTTGTCCTTTTGTAGTATAATATGGTTCAAATATTTTATCTAAATCCTCATTCTTTATTCCTTCCCCTGTATCTTTTACTTCAATTGCAATCATATCGCTGGTTTGATAAGTTTTGACGAAAACAGATTTTTCTACACTATTTTTCAAAGATTCAATTGCATTGTTCATAATGCTTGTAAAACTCTGGCTAATCTCACTGTATACTGCTTTTATTTTTGGAAGCTCTTTAAAAAAATTTGTTTCTAAAATGACATAATGTTTAAAAAATAAGTTATGGTCGCAAAGTTCCAGTTCTTGTTTAACAAGTTCATTTATGTTTATTGGAATCATCATTGAGATATTATCCTGTTTTACTTTTCTTAGGAGTATTTTTACAGAATGTGAGATATTTTTCCCGGATTCCAGGATTTTATCAATATCTTCGTTATCACCAATATCCTTTTTAATTAGTTGTGCATACCCTAATATAGAGTTTAAAGGAGAGTTTATATTATGAACAATGCCCTCAACCCGTCTTCCTATTTCAGCCAATTTATTGCTTTTTATTAATTCTAATTCTAACGCTTGTCTTGCTCTTCTCTCTTTTACCTCTTTAGTGATATCTGTAATGCTTCCAACTAATCTTAATTTTGGTTCATCATTAACAGCTTTAATATTTAATATAACATACTTTATTTTATCGGGTAAATTTTCCCTTTGGGGAAGATTTATTTCTAAATGTGGCAAAGTGATACTATCGTTCTTTGCATCCTGTATATTTTTTTCATTCAGTTTAATGAATTCGTTTAAATTCTTCCCAATGATTTCCGCAGAATTTTTAAGTTCAAGAATATGTACAAAGCTGGGATTACATAAAATAATATTAAAATCAGAGTTCATCCAAAAAACTCCTGAATCAAGATTCTCAGTTATTATTTTGTATTCATTAAGAGAACGATTATATTTAGACAGGGACATATTCATTGCATTAAATGTTTCCACCATATCACCAAGTTTACCACTATATTTTTCTGGTATCGGTTCAAATTTTGAGGGATTTTTGCTAATCTCCTTCATCTTTTCACTTACCTTTCTAATGGGTTGCATTATAGTTCTGCTGAATATTTTGCCTAAAATAATTATCGCAATTAAAGTGGCAGCCAACAATATCAACAAGAAAACAAATTGTTCAATCTGGTAGTTTATAATAAACCAAAACCACTCAGAAGCGAGTAAAACGATTGCGAGTATAAAGGTTATAACAAAAAAGCGGACGAATATTCTCTTTTCTAAGCCAACCTTTTTTCTTTTCATTACTACTCCTGTGTTTTTTTGTAATTTCAGTTTGTAATCACAAGTTAATTTTCAAAATTGCAAGTAGATCTTAACATGTTAGGTGCAATGCTGCGATTATTTTATTATTAGATTGAGATAAACTATTAAATTTTTTAGCAGCTTCTGAAGTATTCTCTATTATTAACTTTATTTTATGATTTTTACAATAATCAAGAACTTCTTTTTTTACTTTCATCAAGCCAAATTTTCCTGTCCCAATTATCAAAATGTCTGGTTTATTATCAATAATTTCTTGTATGTCCCTCAAAGTAAGCAAATGGGACTGGCTGCGCCACCAATTGCTTTTTATTGAATCTGGCATAATAATTACATCATGGGTGTAAACTTTACCATTAATATTAATCTTACCAAAACTATAATTATTCACTGTCATGATTTTATGACAATTTTTAGAAGTGATAATGATTGTCAAGAAAATTTATACAAAAATTGACAGATTATACAAATAAGAATTTCTTAGTATAAAAGAAATTTTTAAATTATTTTTTTGAAATCGTAAATCTAACAATGAGGAAGAACAGATGGACATAAAATCTATTAGATTAGAATTTCCTGAAGAGTGTAATATAATTCTTGGTCAGACACATTTTATTAAATCTGTTGAAGACATTTATGAGTTACTCGTAACGAGTGTTCCAGGGATAAAATTTGGATTAGCATTTTGCGAGTCCTCTGGTCCTTGCCTGATTAGAAAAGATGGTACTGATGATGAATTAGTTAAAATTGCAGTGAAAAATATGGAAAATCTTGCAGCTGGTCACTCATTTATAATTATTTTAAAGGATGCTTTTCCCATCAACGTGCTTAATAGTCTTAAAAACTGTTCTGAAGTTGTGAATATTTTTTGTGCAACCGCAAATCCAGTTGAGGTCATTGTTGCAAAAACCGAACAAGGATGTGGAATTCTTGGTGTAGTGGATGGCTTTTCGCCCAAAGGTGTAGAGAGTGATGAGGATGTTAAAAAGAGAAAAGAATTTTTACGAATGATTGGATATAAAAGATAATGCGACTTTTTTTAGCGCTTGATTTTCCGGGAAGTATAAAACAAAAACTTGGCCAGAATATTAATATCTTGAAAGCTGATATTCCGAAAGGTGTAAAATGGGTTGAAACAGAAAATCTTCATGTCACTTTTCGTTTTTTAGGTGATACTGAGCCTAAAATTTTGGATGGTCTAAACACTGAAATTGAAGCCGTTGCAAAAAACTATCATCATTTTTCAATCTCATTTGGTAATATAGAAGTAGTTCCAAACTTTTATCGCCCAAGAATTATCTGGTATAATATGATTGATGAAACTGGTATTTCACAAAAAGTATTTCATGATGTTGAAATGAGATTAGTTAATTTTGGTTTCAAAAAAGAGATGCGTCATTTTAAATTACACACAACTCTTGGTAGAGTAAAATATATGAGGAGGTTAGATTGGAAAGCAATTCTTAAAAAAGCAAAGCCTTTGTATGATACTATTGATTGCAGGAAATTAACCCTTTTTAAAAGTCAATTAACAAGTTCGGGACCGATTTATTCAATTGTAAAAAAATATGATTTCAAATAACTGAATGTAAAATAAGGAAATAAATATTGGAGGTAAGTAATGAGAGATAAAAAATTCGATGAATCCTTAAATACTGCTATGGGTCAAATCAGAAAGAGATATGGTGAGGGCTCTATTATGCGTCTGGGAGATAATGCACTTGTAGAAATTGATTCTATACCTACAGGTGCAATCAATTTAGATGCAGCTTTGGGAATTGGCGGAATTCCGCGTGGAAGAATTACTGAAATTTATGGAGAAGAGGCTTCTGGTAAGACTACCCTTGCATTACATATTGCTGCTGAAGCACAGAAGAGAGATGGTATTATTGCATTTATTGATGCGGAACATGCTTTAGACCCAATATACGCCCGGAAGTTAGGCATCAGCACAGATGAGATGCTAATTTCTCAGCCTGATACAGGCGAGCAAGCTCTGGAAATCGCTGAGGCCCTTGTTCGAAGTAATGCCGTAGATCTGATTATTATTGATTCTGTAGCAGCACTAGTCCCTCAAGCAGAGATTGAAGGGAATATGGGAGATTCTCATGTGGGATTACAAGCTCGCTTAATGTCACAAGCATTAAGAAAACTTACTGGTGTAATTAACAAGTCTAACAGCTCGCTTATATTCATTAATCAAACCAGAATGAAGATTGGTGTTGCACCTTATATGAACCCCCGAACCACTACTGGTGGTGTTGCACTAAAATTCTATTCAACAATCCGTATTGAGGTTAAAAGAGGTCCGAGTATAAAATCAGGTGTTGATAGAGATAATATAATTGGGAATGTAATGTGGGCAAAGATTGTGAAAAATAAGTTAGCCCCCCCATTTAAATCCGCACAGTTTGACCTTATCTATGGTGAGGGAATCTCACATCAAGGGATTCTAATTGATGAAGGTATCAAACACAAAATAGTTCAAAAACGAGGTTCCTGGCTTTCTTATGGACAATTGCAATTAGGACAGGGCAAAGAGCAAGCAATAAAATTTCTATATGAGAATCAAAAGATAAAAAATGAAATAGAAAAAAAAGTAAGAGAGGCACTGGAACTACCTGAGCTCAAAACTGATGAAGATAACAAAGATAAAAAAGCAAAAGAATCACAGAAAGTATAATATCTTTGTTGATGGAAAATACATTTTTCCCATCTCTTCAAAAGCACTCACCAAATTTGACCTTTCAGAAGAACAAGAGTTTGACTCAAAAGGTTTTTCGGAATTAAGAAAGAATATCACCTTATTTGAATGTGAATCCGCTCTTATTAACTTCCTGCAATATAGAATGCGAGCTGAAAAGGAGATTGTTCATAAACTAAAAACTAAAGGCTATAAGTCTGAAATTATTTCTGAATTGATAACAAGGTATAAAAATTTTGGTTATATAGATGATATTACTTTTGCAGAAAGTTACCTGCTGGACCTTATTTCACATCACCCACAAGGTAAATATTCAATCATAAATAAGTTAAGAACAAAAGGTGTAAATCAAGAGCTCATTAATGAAGTAATTGAAAAACATTTAACTAATGAAACAGAAAAGGAGCTGGCTGAACGAAGCCTGAATAGTCAAAGATATAGATTTGAGAAGTTATCTCCTTCAGAAAGAAAAAATAAAGCTCTTGCGTTTTTACAAAGGAAAGGATTTTCTTCTAAAATTGCTTTTGAGGCAATTAAAGACTTTGTTTGATATTTGATATTTGTTGTTTGTTATTTGTTATTTGATATTTGTTATTTGATATTTGTTATTTGTTATTTGTTATTTGTTATTTGTTATTTGTTATGGGTTATAGATGAATCTACTCTTCACTTTCTCTGATAACTTTTATAGCATCAATCTTTAATGTGCGATATGCTGGAATTATTGTGGTAAGAAGACTGATTACAATAGAAACTACTGCAACAATAATTAAATCCAAAACCTCTATTTTCACAGGAACAGACTGGAATGGCATACCTGTTATCGGGATTTTTACAAAATGCCATTTTATCTGAGCAAACAATAATCCAAGTGAGACTATAAATCCTGATAAAATTCCTATTATGCCAATTAAAAAGCCATTTAATACAAAAATTTTCACTACATCATTTGCAGTTGCTCCAAATGATTTCAAGATACCAATGTCAGCCTTTTTTTGGGATACCATTTTTAAGTAATTTCCTATCATATTAAAAGCTGCAATAAGAAATATAAGAATTAGCACAAGAAACATAACCTTCTTTTCAAACTTTATTGCAGTAAATAGATGTTTTTCAAATTGAGTCCAATCCTGAACTTCAAAATCTTTTCCTAATTTATTACTGATATTTTTAGCAATTTTCAGAGATTTTTTTGGCGACTTTGTCATTACTTCAAAGAAAGAGATTGTGTTTTCCATATCCATAAATTTCTGCAGAGTTTTCAAATCTGTAAAAGAGTATTTCATATCATATTCAGGAATGCCAGTGTAAAAAAGACCAATCACTTTTAAATTTTTACTTTTAGGCATAAGCCCAAAAGGTGTAGGTTGGTCTGCAATAGGAGAGGTAAGTGTAACATTATCTCCCAGATTCACACGCAGTTGTGCTGCCATATCTGAGCCTAAAAGAATTCCTTTTTTGAGTTCTTCAGAGTTTGGATTGCCAATATAGATATTTCGCGAAAGAAGTGTTGCTTTCAAATGTTCATTTAATTGAATTCCCTGACAGATGGTACCGCAAACATTTTGCCCATTCAAAAGCATAAGCTCGGCCTGGCAAACTGGACTTATTCCTTTAACTTTTTCAGAAGAAATTATTGGAATTATGTTTTCCCAATTCTCTATAGGATTATAATTTTTACTGAAAATTTTCATTTCCGAATGAAGTCCAATAATGCGATGTGTAATATCTTCTTCAAGTCCATTCATAACTGACATTACAACAATAAGGGCAAATACGCCGAGAAAGATTCCAATAATAGAAATTAAATTACCCAGAGCAAATCCTTTATGATGCTCAGATTTTAAATATTTACGGGCAAGTCTAAAATGATACATATCAGACCCTAATTGGGTTTGTTATCCTTTTAATCTGATTCTTTATATATTGGTGTTACTACATAGATATATTTAAGTGGTTTTTCACCAGCAATAACATTGTGAGTTGTATATGGAGGTATATATACAGCATGATTTTCTTTAATATTAATTTTATCGTTCTCAAATTGAAGAGTCCCTTCACCTTGAAGAAAAATTAACAGTTCCTCATAATGTTTTGTGGAATGTATACCGCATTCCTTACCTGGTTCTAAATACACATATCCAGAACTTAATACTTTTGTAAATTCTTTTAATATTGAATGACTTCTTTCGGGATTTAACTTTACTATTTGAGAATATTTTTTAATCATAATTTTACTTTCTTTTATTTTTTTTCTTTTAGTATTGATTTGATGTTCCACAGAATGGACAAAATTCTATTTTAGGTTCTGTAGCTTTCACGGTATTACATATTATGATTACTTTATAATACATACACAATATTGATATTTATATTTCTTAAAGCGAAAATTAATTTATTATTTCCAATATTCAAGTATTTATTGATAAATATAAGTGATATTAATCCAGTATAAACTATTTTTTGAGATTTTTTACTTACTATTAGCATACCATAGTTTAAATTTTAATCACTCTTTTTATAAATCTCATCATATAATTCTTTTTTTGATTTCATACCCAAGTATATTTGACATGTAATTTCACTTAAATAATCTAATCCATACCAACTTTTAAATTCCTTTTCAAATTTCTCATAATTTTTCCCTTTATTGATCCAACATTTCGGGGGAGCAAAATTTGAAAATAATTCAATCCCAGTAAGTATTAAAATTGGGTTAAAAGGCTGACCCTTTGCCCATTTTGGGACTTGTTTCATTGCAATATCTCTAATCAGTTTCTTTTCATTGTCATCTAATGATTTGTTTAATGTTGAAAAAACTAAAATTGCTTTTGGGAATTTTTTGGATAAAAATAACATTCTTTTTTTATCTTTTATTTTAAACCTATTAAAAGTTTTACATTCTACAAAAATCAATTTTGTTATTTCTTGCCGGTGATGATATCTTTGATAAAAAAGACCAAGATCAGCTTCAATATTTTTACTTTTATCTTTAAAACTCATAATTGGAGTTGTTGCTCCCTCAAGTAATTGAGAAAAAAAGCGATATGTTAGCAGAACGGTAAAAGAACCCGCAGATTGATTTGGAACACTGAATGTTCCATAAGTTCGATAAGTCCATTTAATATCTTTTGATGGTGAACATGCAGGAATATTAAATTTTTCAAGACACTTTGGACATTCTAATTCATATATTGAGTTTTTTATAGAATAAAAAGAATGTCTTCTACAAGTCGGACATTGAATTTTAATCCCCAATTGAAATATGTTTTTTTCAATGAATTTTTGAAGAAATTCTTCTGGAGTTATATTATAGTGGAGTTTATTAATAATTTGATAAATCTCAGCTTTAAGACTATCTTCTTCTATTGTATTTTCTTCAATTATTGGATGTATTTTTATCTTTTTATAAAAATTTTCGATTTCATCATCTATCTTCTTGATATCCTTTTGCTTCAAAAACTTGTAGAGTTTATTAACTTCTATATATAGTTTATCAATATTGCTACTTTTATTGTTTATCTTTTCAAGGAGTCTAATAATATCTTCATTTGCTAATAATGATATCCAAAATTTATCACCAAGCTGTTTTATCATTTTCTTTGCAATAATTCCCGGATCAGAAAGTTTACATACCCATCCTTTCCCTTTTAACCATTCTAAAAATACTTCTTCTGCTATTGGAATAGATATCCGTACAAAATTATCAACATAATTAGAAAGATAAGTTATGCCTTTTTTTGTAAATCGCCATGCATCGAAATCCCAGTCTTTTAAAGCTTCTGCTAATTTGAAACCACTTTCGGGTATAACTTCAGCAAATATTTCTTTTGTTTCATAAAATCTTAAATCCATATCATTTGCAAATCGTGGTGTTCCAGTAATTAAACGGCGGTTAATAAATTTGGGAGCAAGAGTTTTAAAAGATATTTTTTCTGAAGACTCAGCAAAATCATATTCAATAAAATCGGATCTTAAATCAACGCACTCAAGATTTGATACAATACCATCACTTTCTCTATACCATTCGTCCCAAATATGAGGTAACCAATTATATCGTATTTCGTTTTTTATTTCCCCCAGATTAAGAGAATCAGTAAAGCTTCTCATTTCAGACTTTGTTGTATTAAGACTCTTTAAAAATTTTGTATGAATATAATTTGTCCCTTTAATACTGTTAAGCGAATAGACATGATCAATGTATTTAATAACAAATTCTTTTACCTCATTAAATTTTATAGACTGTTTGGGTAAAGGCAAGACATGATATCCCATTGCTCTAAGATTCCAATATTCAATTATGTCTAATTGTTTGTTTGCATCCATAAAGAAAATATAATATCCATTTAAACCACTTGGGTTATGGGGTTCTAATTTATAGGAAGTTATGCTCCTAAAAAAAATAAAATTTTTATTTAAAAGTTCTATATAATTTGATAGAGTACAAGTAGGAGCTTCTGGTTTTAAAATAGGACTAAATCTTTTTTTGAAAATTCTCATGCATTCATCAGAGAGAACCCCAAAAACACATGAGTTAAAAAGTCTGTATCTACCAAAACAATTTGGTAACATTATTTTTAATGGTTCTCGTCTAACAAATTTATACTCTTTTTCAATTATATCTTGTAATATCTCAAATAGACTAATTCCATAATTTGGAATCTGATGGGTTAAAGTTGATTCTATCTCTTTTAATTGAACAATTTTTCTATTTCCAAAATTAAAATTATCAATAGAAAATTCACCAATAGGAATTATAAAGTCAGGATCATAAAAGTCTAAGTATCCCTTTACAATTTCTTTAGCTGTATGTTTTTTCCTATCCGACCATACCTTAGGTTTTTTCTTGAAGATAGGAATAATAGGATTGTAAGTTCCTCCCCAAAGCATTGTATTAATTTGGATTGCTTTTAATATATCTTCCTTATTATATGGATTTACTAATAAAGCCAATTTGATTGGTCTCAGTGTTAAATTAATATAACCGCTTGCCATAATTAGCTCCCAATAAACTAATTAACACATTTTATACAAAAATAGAAATAGAAGAATTATAATAAAAATACTACAAATTAAAATTTATAATCAATATAATATTTGTTTTTTTATTCTTCTCCAACACTATGATATAACATTTTTATAATATACTATTCATAAAATCAATGTCTTGTTTAGATTCATCCCATTTTAGAATAGAGATTTTTCTTTTAGGACGGAATTCTAAAATATCCTTTCTATTGAAAGTTTTTAATAATTTTGTAAGAGTAGCTCCCATTCCTTTAGGACTTAATAAAAAGGATTGAATTGGCAAGGCAATACAAGAATATCCAATTAATTGAGAAAGATTAATGAGAGAAAGTTTTGTATTTTTACATTCAATAAAAACTAAATCAACTCTATCTTTGTACTCAACAAATCCAGTAATATCTTGTCGAATTTTAAAAGTTGAAAATTCAGGGAAAAATTTTTCATAATCTAAATTCATAATAAAATTGCTTAAATCAGAATTATGAGTGTCTAGAACAGTAATTTTAATTGCTTCTTTCCCAAATTTTTGATTTAATTCTGACTCCAACCATTTAATTACTTCAGGATACATTTCTGTCTCATTATTATACATTCTTAATCCTATGTTTATAACAACCCAAACAACCACAAATCTGTCTAAAAGAATCAAAATGTTTTCCTCTAATTTCTTTAGGTATTTTTTCGTGGTTTTCGTGTGGATGGTTCTTTTTTTTTCTAACTGACTTAGGGACTGTACCATTACATAATTTCTGCCGATGGTCAAAATTACTTTTATTAAAATCTGCAAGTTCTTTTAGTGCCTCATTTTTGTGTGAAATATAAAAACCAATTTTCTCAAAATCATCAGCATAAATTTTTATCTGATGTTCTTTAGCCCAGCTGGTTCCAGTACCACCTCTAATATTCGGATGCCCATAACCAATATATTGTGTTGGTACATATAAACTTTGCTGTAACTGGCAAATTTGAGGGGGTAAATACCAATTTTTATTTGAAATTTCAATATAAACTCTATGTCTCCCAACTCTATCTCTGTTTGAATTTCTTACATAACCAGTAACATCAGCAAGTCCTCTTAAAAATTCTTTTTTATTTGATTCTATTGTTTGAAAAATTGGTTCAGGTACTAAGAAGCTGTGATAATTGTATCTTGTCTTATTGATTAAAAATTTAATAAATATCCAAGCAATGTCCTCTTGTTCCCAAATTAAAACGATAGAAATATTATTACCAGAAACTACTTTCTTTGTTTTAATACCCATATTTTGAAGTCTTAGAACTACTGAGTCAAGACTGGTCTGGATATGTAATTTTTGATTAAACACTTTAGTAATAGCTTTTGATTGGAGTGACTTGAACTCAAAATCAATGATAATTTTCTTGGTATCATTTGAAGACTGAATTTCTCCTCTACCTGTTATTAATCCTAACAGATAGGAAATATCGGTAGTTAAGAAATTTGATATTTTATTTTTATCCATTTAAACCTTCCTAAAAATTAATAAATATTCGTGGACTTTGTTTATAATGAATTTGTAAGGATAGCCTAAGGGTCGCATATTGTTATATTCGGGGTGTCTGTCCCAGATAATAATATCCTCAAATTTAAAGCCTATTTCTTTGGCAATATTTGCAACATCAATATGTAATGGATAAAATTCACTTTTTTTTCTCAAATCCATTACAATGACAATAAAATAGCATTTTGGCTTCAAAACTTTATGAACCTCATTAAATATTTCTTTTAAGGAATTTAAAAATTTATTATAATTTTTAATATTTCCTAAATCTTCTGGCGAATCAGTGTAATTTATATTTTTTTTAAAATCTGCTGTTCTCTTTCTATTTAAAATGTCCCAATAGGGAGGTGATGTAATACACAAATCAACTGCGTTTAAATCTAATTTGTCAGACAAATGTCTAGAATTATGAACAAAATACTCATACTGGGCTTGTTCAAAATTCAACAAATAATAATTTTGAATTCTTTCCAAAAATAATTGTTTGAAATTTGGGTTTATGTCAAAACCTATTACATTCATCCCTTTTAACAAACCTACAATTAATGAAGTTCCCGAACCTGCAAAGCAATCTAGAATAACTGACTTTTTGTGATTTGTAAATGTATCTATTAACTTTGAAACTAGCTTTATTGTAAAAATTGCGGGATGTTTTAATTTTCTTTCCTCTTCATTTTTTCCTAAATCTCTCCAAATACTAAAAGAATTTTGTAACCATTGTCTGCCTGTTAATTGGTTTGCTCTTTTAATACTCTTTTTAACTGGATTGACCAAATAAATCCTTTCAAAAGTTCTATTTGAATCATTTTCATCTTGGTTTATGCTTCTATATCTTTTGTGTTCTGATTCAAAAACTTCAACATTTCCTAATTTACTAAGAATCTCTAAAATATCTTTTTTTTGTAGAATACCTTCATTATTGTAACTTAATATTAAGCATTTAGCTTTAACATTTTGAATCAAATCACTTAAAGTAGATGTAGCAGTTAACTTGGAACAATATTTTGATTTTTGCATCTTGTATTCCCGCATACCAGTTTTTCCATAAATCTTAGGTTTTTTATCAAACCATCCTTCTGCTATTAATTCTAAAATAAAGTAATTTGAAGCATATTGTCTGGTATTATAGGGAGGATCTAAATAAAGAATGTCTGCATTTAAATTTTTTATTAATTTGTTTGCGTCTTGCTTGAATGCTTTATTTCTTTGAGTACTTGGAATTATCTCAACTTCTTTTAAAATTAAAGGCTTTAACGCTCTTTTGTCCCAATTTTTTAAAAATGCAGCATAAGTTCCTGATACATTACTTACAAGGTTTACAGCTCTTAGAAGCGAAGTAATTAAATAATAATATTCAAGTTCATTTATTATCTTATTTTGTTTCCAATCGTGAATTTGTTTTCTTATTGTATCAATTTTTAGCGCGTTTTCGTCAGAAAAATATTTTCTTCCACCATTTGGTGAGTAATTTTGAAAAATAAAACCTTCTTCTGTTGGTTTAAGATTGTTAAGATAATCAAAAATTTTCTTATTCTCTTTTATTGATAATTCTTTTTTTAGCCTTATAAATTTCGGTAGTTCGTTAAGCTCAATAAAGGTTTTTGAGAGAGTATAAGCAAACTCCAAATTATCATTTGAATATACCTTATAACCTAATTTTTTAAAATGCTTTCCAACTGCAGAGGTTCCAGAAAATAAATCAACAAAAGTTGAATTAACATTTATTCCAGTTTTTTTTACAACTTTCTCAATAAAAGGGAGTAATTTAGTCTTGTTACCGTAATATCTCATTTTATTTGACTACCAAATATAAAATTAATAAAATCCAAATATTATTTCTTACTTACTACAATATAAAAAATATTAAAATCTAATTTGAATTATATTAAATTTTTGTCAATTCATTTATGATTTTTCACACATTCCTCATCTGAGGAAAGAATATAACATCTTTTATAGAATGCGAATTTGTGAACAGCATCACAATTCTATCCACACCCAAGCCAAGTCCACCTGTTGGGGGCATTCCGTATTCCATTGCTTCAAGGAAGTCCTCATCAACTTGGCTTGCTGAAAGGTCACCTAATTTTCTTTTTTCAGCCTGGTCTTCTAACCTTGCTCTCTGGTCAAGAGGGTCATTCAATTCAGTAAATGCATTGCCTATTTCCAATCCTCCAATAAATACTTCAAACCGTTCAACTATGTTTGGATTGTTTGGTTTTGATTTTGCTAAAGGTGAAATTTCTTTGGGATAATCTATCACAAAGGTAGGTTGAATCAAATTTGGTTCAACAAATTGCTTAAAAATCTCATCAATAATTTTACCATAAGTTTTAACTTCTAATTCCATTTCGTGTTTTTTGCAAAAATCTATCATCTCTTCAAGATTCATTTTTTCAATATCAATCTTTGCATATTCTTTTATTAATGAAATTATAGAGGCTCTCTTCCACGGCTTGGTCAAATCAATTTTGTTTCCATCGTATTCAAATTTCATCCCGATTGTATCGGGACAAATTTCAACTGCAATCTCTGTTAGCATATCTTCAACTAAATTCATCATATCATTATAATCTGCATAAGCCTGATAAAGCTCAATCATTGTGAATTCTGGATTATGCATTCTGTCCATTCCTTCGTTGCGGAAGTCCTTGCAGACTTCATAAACCTTTTCAAAACCGCCGATAATGAGACGTTTCAGATAAAGCTCATCTGCAATTCTGAGATATAAATTCATATCCAATTTATTGTGTTTTGTGATGAAGGGTTGTGCTGCTGCACCTCCATATAAGGGCTGAAGAATTGGGGTTTCCACTTCAATAAAATCTCTTTTATCAAGGAATTCTCGCATCATCTTGATAATTTTACTGCGGGTAATAAATGTCTCTTTTACTTCAGGATTGAGGAGTAAATCTAAATAGCGTTTACGATAACGCAGTTCTTTATCAACAAACTGGTCATAAACAACCTTTTTGCCTTCCGCTTCTTTTTCTTTTACAATTGGTAAAGGACGAATAGACTTTGTAAGAAAACTAAATTTATCAGCATGAATAGACAGTTCGCCGGTTTGTGTGCGAAAGACCTTTCCAGAAATATTAACAAAGTCGCCGAGGTTACATTGTTTGAAGACCTTATAATTTCTCTCTCCGACATCATCTCTGCGAATGTATATCTGTATCTTTCCGGATATATCTTCAATATGAAAGAAACTAACCTTACCCATTTTTCTTAAAGAACGGATTCTACCAACTATTTCAACATTTATTTCTTCCTTTATAAATTTTTCAGGTTCGGTTAAAATATCACCAATAAGATGAGTTCTTTCTGCTTTTGCTGGATATGGATTTATACCCAGTTCAATGAGTTTTTGTAATTTCTCTTTTCGAGCCTTAATTAATTGACTTTCGTTTTGCATCTTATTACCTTTTATGTTAAATATATAAATTTATATTGAGAATTTAAAAGTTATTCACCTGTTCTGCAAAAAGATTAATGTTAAATATGTTATCAAAATAATTAAGTAAGTTTAAGTATCTCATTTTACCGTGAGTTGTAGGCCAGTAATTTCCATCTGTAATCCAATAGAACTTAAAATAAGGGAAATTGTCTTTAATGTAATTATTTAGGTCTATGTATTCATTTTGGTTTATTCCAATCTTTGTGCCAGCCGTTGAATAAAAATTCATCTCAAACAAATATTTGGGTTTGTAATTATTAAAGATAATCAAATCAAATTTTTTGAGTTTTTTATCCCTTAATTTAATTATTTTTTCTACATAGCGTTCTGTACAAAAAATTTTATCATTACCTTTTAGCAAGGATATATCAATCTGATGACGTAGGTCGTGTTTTAGAGTATGTATGTTAGCATTATTTAATAAGCTATCTATACTCTTATAACCATTGTTTTCCAATATCTTTATTATTTTTATCTTGGGATAATTCCCGTGAAGGCGTTTGGCATCAATTGGCATTCTTTTATTTGTTAGATACTTTCCAACATTTATTACATCAAGAGTATCGTTCAATTTTAGATTATTTAATAAATAGTTGGAAAATCTTATTGAGAAATCTTCAAACTCACTCTTAACAATACGCTTTTCCAATATACTAAAATTCTTAACAATCTTATCAATGTATTTAGAAATAGATAGCTTAAAAGTTGCAATGAGATACTTTTTGTCATATTTTTCTATATTGTTAATAAAATCATTATAAACTAACCCTTGATTAATTATTTTTAAGTATACTTTCCTGAATTCATAGTCATGCTTGAGATTTAGAATCATATATTCATATATTGAATTAATATTTCGAGAGTTAAGTTTTACTACATCAAAGACAAAATGAATAAGCTGAGCATTGGTAAACCTTAATAATTGGAATATCTCTTGAAAAATAATGAAACTTCGTGGGTAGTTTTTTATATACTCGGATAAGTCGCTTATGTTCCACTGTTTCTTTGACTCTAATAAGTGTATTTCTTGCCTTAATTCTTCTACATGGATATTCGTATATCTAAATTCATCCTGAATAAATTCTAGAAAAGAAACTTTAGATGCAAAATCAATATATGCTTTTTCAGGATTTTGCATTTCTTTTTCCTCCTTTTATTACATCATAAACAAGCAGATATTGGTGGGTTATTTGCAAATAATCTTCAGAAATGTTAATTTTTGGCTCTGAATTTTTTTTTGCAACAGTAATAATTTCCCTTAGCCATAACTTCTTATTAAATGAGAAAGTTTCTATTATTCTTTTGGCTATAGATTCTATATATCCATTTATTCTTACATCTCTAGTTTGTATTACCATAAAACCATCATTGTTTATTTTTGGTAAGTGCTGATTTATAATTTCTTTGACTTTTTGCAAGCAAAATTTAATATTTGAGTAAGAAGAATTATTTTTTAAAAATGGTAACTTAATAAAAAGTAACCCATTTCTACTTTTCTCTTCGTCCTTTGTGATGTAAGTAGTATTTTCAGAATGAGAAATAAACGATACCGTGAAGTATCCATTTTTATTTGAATATCTCTCAATTACATTTTTATTTAAGCATTTTTCAAAGTCCTTTTCTGGCAAGACCCATACTGTTGTAGTTTCAAATTCGTCTAATTTTCTCTTTCGTGGTGGCTGCTCTAATGTAGGAAAAAACATGCCATAACCTATCCCTCTTTCTTTTATACTTGACGGAACAGATGACTTAGGTTTTTCAAATACTGGTAGATATTCGTGGGCTAAAAGAAGAAAATTATATTTTATACTATTAGTATACCAAAATCCTGTGCTTTTACAATTATGCTGCCGTTTGATTATAAGTTCTCTTAACTTAAAACCAGCATTCAAATAGACATCCATCAATTTAAAACCTAAAGGAATTACATGCTTTTTCTTTCTCATATCCCCTATCAAAATAGCACACTGTCTTCCTGGTCTTAACACTCTATAACTCTCCTTGGCCACTTTATCCATTTCTCTTAAAAAATCATCAATATCAAGAAATGATAAATCACCTTCTTTACCATCTGTATAGTGAATTATATCTGTATAGGGAGGATGAGCACAAATTAGATCAATAGAGTTATCTTGCAGAAAAGATAAATACCTGGCGTCGCCAACCATAAGCTTGGGTTCATAAATTTGTTCATACTTCCACTGTTGCGTAAGGAAATTTTTTTGTCTAAGTTCAATCTTAAAATCTATGTTTTTCTTAGTCACTTCTATGGCCGAATCGTT
This sequence comes from uncultured Candidatus Cloacimonadota bacterium, assembly GCA_964398885.1. Lineage (GTDB taxonomy): Bacteria > Cloacimonadota > Cloacimonadia > JGIOTU-2 > JGIOTU-2 > JAGMCF01. The sequence continues at coordinate 96,726 of CAYNOU010000001.1, forward strand.
TATATCTAAGGCAATGCATTTCCTTCCTAATAATTTGGCCTCAACAGCGGTTGTTCCGGCACCACAGAAATAATCCAAAACCAACTCCCCAGGCTTTGAATATTTAATTATTACATTTCTTGGAATATACGGTGACCAGTTCCCCCGATATTCTCCGCTGTGAGTTGCCCAATTACCTCTTTGTTTGAAACTCCAGACCGTTGTTCGTTCTTCTTTGAAATCTTTTGGACAAAGCGTTTTTACCTTTTTTGAAACCTTTAAAGTACTAACATTGATTCCTTTTGACTTTGTAATAAGTCGCTCAATATATCTATATGTGACTCCATATTTCTGACCTATTTCAATATCAGGGGTGCCCTTTGCCTTTTCCTGAAGAATAAGCTTTTGCAATTTCTCTTTTCGAGCCTTAATTAATTGACTTTCGTTTTGCATCTTAACCTTTATTTTTTTTAATTAGCCACAATCCCCGCGTCCGCGGGTACACGAAGACACTAAGTTAATTAAAAATTTATGATTTGGAATAAAAATTCATTCTTTGTGTCTTAGTGGCAATTCACTTCATTTTTAAAAAAGCATTTATAAACAGGTCAATATTCCCGTCCATCACCGCTTGGACATTGCCAGTCTGGACATTAGTGCGATGGTCTTTTACCATTGAATATGGCTGAAAAACATAGGAGCGGATCTGACTACCCCATTCTATCTTTTTCTTTTTGCTTTCTAATTTTTGTTTTTTCGCATCTTTTTTCTCTTTATAATATTGATAGAGACGAGCTTTTAAGACTTTCATTGCGTTTTCTTTATTTTGAAATTGCGAGCGTTCAGATTGGCATTGAGCTACTATGCCTGTTGGTATATGAGTAATTCTCACAGCACTACTCACCTTGTTAACATGCTGTCCACCAGCACCGCTTGACCGGAAAGTATCAACTCGCAAATCAGTTTCGTTAATCTCAACTTCAATAGAATCTTCTACTTCCGGATAGACAAAAACAGAAGCAAACGAGGTATGTCGTCTTTTGTTCGCATCAAAAGGTGAGATACGGACAAGACGATGCACGCCAGTTTCTGACTTCAAATATCCATAAGCATATTTCCCTTTGATTTCTAAAGTTGCAGATTTTATTCCTGCCTCATCACCGGGCTGCTTATCAAGAATTTCAATCTTATAGTTTCGCATCTCTACCCAACGCAGGTACATCCGAAAAAGCATTTCAGCCCAATCATGTGATTCTGTCCCACCTGCTCCAGGATGAATGACAAGTATAGCATCATTTTTATCAGTCGCACCGTTTAAAAGTAATTGTAGTTCTAATTTGTCTATGAATTTTCGTATATTAGATAATTTATTTTCTGCTTCCGTAGCTAATTCCGTATCATATTCTTCCTTAAGTATGTTAAGATAAGTTTCTAATTCCTCATATGCGTTTGTTATTTTTTCGGAAATTCCTATCTCTTCTTTGAGGTCACTGATTTTTTCAGAGATTCTCTTTGCATTTTCCTGGTCATCCCAAAAATCGGGCTTGATTATTTCCTTTTCTAATCTATCAATTTCATTTCTCTTATTATCAACTTCAAAGATACCTCTGCAGTTCAAAGATTCTATTTTGTATTTCTTCAACCTCTTTTGAAAACAAATTTAAATCCATAATAACCTCACAAAAATTTAATGGCAAATTATATGTTGTAAATTATCTTTGCTTTTTTATTTTGAAATGTTCTTCAGTCCTTTCAGGTATTAAATAATCTTTTAATTCCTGATTAAAATATCTATCCGTCATTGTTGCAATAAAATCTCTTACCTTCTCTGGCTCACTATAATTGGAACGGTATTCTTTATTTTTATGATTAAGAAATTGATGGAAAATTTTTGAATCTTTTTTATTATTAGACAAATCCGATAGGTATTTTTCAAACAAGATACGCATTCCTCTTTGTATGATTTGCTTCTCTTCTTTAATTTTCGGATGAGTATAAATTTTTCGATAGTTAAATTTTTTAAGTTTGTAAAGAGCATCAGAGGTTTTTTTATCAAAAGTCACATAATCATTGCCATAACTATTAACAACAACGCTGGCAATTAATGAGTTCATAATTGCATCATTAGTTGAACCAAGTATTTGCACGGCATCTTTTGGCAATTCATCACGAGTTAGGAAGCCGAGTCTGATAGCATCCTCAATATCCTGCCCAATATATGCAATAGTATCAGAAATCCTGACTACGCAGCCTTCTAAAGTACCTGGTAGAGTTGTTGTATCTTTTTCCTTCATCTCTTGTATAAATCTTTGAATATCTGCTTCAGTTTTCCCCTGATTAGGTTGCAATTTCTCATCATGAACTTCACCATCGTGAGATATAATCCCGTCTCTTACTTGAAAAGTAAGATTAAGTCCTCTTCCTCCATTTGATATGTTATCAACAATATGCAGGCTTTCAACATTATGATGAAATCTGCCAATATTATGTTTGAGACAACATTCATTAAGAACCTCTTCGCCATCATGCCCAAATGGAGGATGACCCAAATCATGTCCTAATGCAATTGCTTCAATCAATTCTATATTTAAGTGTAAATTTTTCCCAATACTTCTTGCGATTTGAGATACATAAGTAGTATGCAAGCTACGGTTGGACATCTCCTCATCAAAGAGATTTGAGAAATACACAACCTGGGTTTTGCCTTGATAACGCCGATATGCCCCACTATACAGTATGCGGTCACGGTCAATAGCAAATGGGACTTTCAGCCCTTTTTTATATTCAAGACGAGTACGATATGCATCACTATTTTTAGTTGCAAATGGGGAGAAATGTTGCTCCTCATCCTGCATTGTTTTGTAGAATATTTCTTCCAGGTATTTTTCTTTTTCTTTCATCTGAAAATCGCTCGCCACAGAGGCACAGAGACACAGAGAAAATAAATATAAACTCTCATTCCCAA
>CAYNOU010000002.1:0-91117 GCA_964398885.1 uncultured Candidatus Cloacimonadota bacterium
TCCCCAAAGATGCGAAGAACCCTGATATAAAGATTTACAATATAAAAGGGCAGTTAGTGAAAAAATTCTCATTCACTAATAGACAATCATCAATCGTATGGGATGGGAAAGATGAAAATGGTAACCAACTTTCTACTGGAATCTATCTTTACAAATTAAGTATTGGTAATAATAAATCTATCATAAAAAAGATGGCCCTACTTCGTTAATCCCTGCTTGTCCCGATTTTTCGGGAATGTATCGGGCCGTAGAATAAATTCTTATGAAATAATAAAAAAGTTAGATAATTAAATTTATGAGTTATGCAAAATAGCAAATATGGTTTAGTTTTCTTTTTTAGAGATTAAACCACAAATTTACCTCATCCTCTAACTCCTTCTCCTACAAGGAGAAGGGGAACCAACAACTTCCTCTCCTTCCAGGCTTTTCATTATACATAACTCTTTAGATTGGCTTCTACAGAGCATTTAGAAGCCCACGATTTTAATCGTGGGTAACAATGAAGCCATACTTTTCTAACCATTTTAATGGTTTATAAATTTGGCAAACCGTTGAAACGGTTGATGTTTTCCAATTTTCTTTTTAATACCCACAAATGAATTTGTGGGCTTCTATGGAGAATTCCATATTTGTGTATAATGGAAAGCCTTCCAGGAGAGGATTGAGGTCAAAAAACTTCATTTTGCGGATCTCATAATTAAATTTAAAAGAGGAGAGATTGGGTTTTCTCCTCTTTTTTTTGCAAATTCTCTAAAAATATTGCCAACCTTTATTTTAAATCAAATTTACGGTTTAAATTAATCAAATAATTAGAAAAGGGTAATATGGATAAGCAGTTTTTCATTTCTAATCGGAAAAAACTTTTTAGAATGATGGATGACAATTCACTTGCAATTTTTTATGCTGCCAGAACAGGACCCGGCACATTACCCACTGAATTTGTACAAAACAGGAATTTTTATTATCTTTCAGGTCTTAATGTGCCTAATGCTAAACTTATTATGCATAAAAAGGGTAAGAAAAATATGGAATTGCTTTTTATAGAAAGGAACATCACGGAACTTGAGGTTTGGCTTGGAAAAAAAATGTCTAAAGAAGATGCAAAGAAAATTTCTGGCATAGAAACCGTTTATCATACAGATGAATTTGAAAGGCATCTTCATCTTTATGCATCATCAACTGAAATATGTTATTATGACTACGAAACCTCTTTAATAGATACTAATCTTTCCTATGGTTTAACTCAACTAAATCTCATAAAAGAGCATTACCCTACAATTAGAATTGAAAAAGTAACTCCATTTTTATCAAAACTACGCATGAGAAAGAACAAGGAAGAAATAGAAAATATAAAGAAAGCAATCTCATATACAAACGAGGGAATAAGAAGTATATTAGAGCATGCCAAACATGGAATGATGGAATATGAATTAGAAGCATATTTCAGATTTGGTTGTATCAGACGAGGAGAAAAGAAACTTGCATTTTCTCCAATTGTCGCAAGTGGTAAGAATGCAACAATTCTGCATTACGAAAAAAACAATTCAAAGATTGAAAAAAATGACCTGGTGCTTTTAGATGTTGGTGCGAAATATAATGAATATAATGCAGATATTTCAAGAACTTTCCCCGCCTCAGGGAAATTTAATAAAAGACAAAAAGAAGTATATAACGAAGTGCTTCAAATTCAAAAGAAAATAATTAATTCAGTAAAACCTGGCATTACTATTAAGGAATTACAGACTAAAACTATTAAATTAATCACGGAAGCACTTTTCAGATTAAAATTAATCACTAAAAAATCCAAAGTATCTCCCTTTGATAGAGAAGAATACAAAAAGTATTATATGCACGGAGTTAGTCATCATCTCGGATTAGATGCACATGATTTAAGTAATAGAGAAGAAAAACTGCAGGTTGGGAATGTTATTACAGTTGAGCCAGGGATTTACATCAAAGAGGAAAAAATTGGTATAAGAATAGAAGATGATGTTCTGGTAACTAAGAATGGATGTGAGGTTCTTTCTTCAAAAATTCCAAAGGAGATTGAAGAGATAGAAAGAATTATGGCAAAAATGGAATGAAACCAGAACTTGAAATTTCTAACCTGTAATCTCTAACTTCTAACCTGTAACTTTAGAAAGTCCTATAGTAAAGATTATCCAGAATAATCATTGTAAAAAGAGGAAAAAATGAAAAATATAGCAATTTACCCGGGCACATTTGACCCTATCACCAATGGTCATATAGACATAATTGAAAGAGTTTGTAAAATATTCGGCAAAGTTATAATAGCAATTGCTAAAGAAACAAATAAGAAATGTCTCTTTTCTCCTGAAGAACGAGTCCATCTTGCAGAAATTGCAACTAAGAATATATGTAATGTAGAAGTTGAAGCATTTGATGGATTAGCTGTAAATTATGTTAAAAGAAAAGGAAGCTCTGTAATGATACGAGGATTACGGGCTGTATCAGATTTTGAATATGAATTGCAGTTAGCACTTGCTAATCGCTCACTATGTGAAGATGTTGAAACTGTTTTTCTCACTCCACAAAGTAAATATCTTTATCTTAGTTCAAGCATGGTAAAGCAAATTATTAGTTTAGGCGGAGAAATAAAAGATTATGTTCCTGATGCTATTTTTGAAGAAGTTAAAAAGAAAATAAAAATAAATTAATATCAAAATAAGATTAATTAAAAAAATGGAGCTATAAAGCACAAATGAGAAGTAACAAATTTCAAATTCCAAATAAACTTCAAAATCAAATAATTAAATGACCAAAACATTTTGCTTCAACGATTAGAATTTATTTGTTACTTAGAATTTTGAATTTGATATTTATTTGTTATTTGGCTCTTGAAATTTGTAATTTGCGTCTCGTTCCCAACGCCCTCGTTGGGAATGGAGAAAAGGATTCCAATATGTCATATCAAAAAACAACTTTAGAAAATGGGATAACAATCCTATCTGAAAAGATAGATTATGTTCGTTCAATAGCAGTAGGAGTATGGATTAATGCTGGTTCTCGGGATGAAAATCCAGATAATTGTGGAGTTGCCCACTTTCTTGAGCATATGCTTTTCAAGGGAACTGAAAAACGCAATAAATATGAAATTGCACATTATCTTGAATCTCTTGGCGGAACAATTAATGCATTCACCAGCAAAGAATTTACCTGTTATTATACACGCATATTAAGTGAGTATCTGAAGCAAAGTATTGATTTGCTTTCTGACATAATTCAGAACACTATTTTTTGTGATGAAGAGATTGAAAAAGAGAAGAATGTGGTTATTGACGAAATTGGTGAAATTGATGATACTCCGGGAGAGCTTATTTTTGAAAGATTTTATGAAAATCTATTCCATAATCATCCACTTGGATGCCCAATTTTAGGACATAAAGATGATATAAGAAAAATCAACAAAAATGTTTGTATAGATTTTATCTCCAAAAATTATCATCCCCAAAAAATAATAATAACTGCTTCAGGTTTTCTTAAACATAAAGAATTAGTCAAATATGTAAATCAATATTTTCATTCACAATCTAATACAACATCAAAAAATGCAGAAAGGATATTATCTCCAATCCCGAATATTAGAAAAAAGAAATATGTCTACCCTTACGATGCTAATCGTCAAACGCATATAATCACTGGTATAAGAACATTTCCATATACTAACAAAAATCGTTTTACATTACTCGTTTTGGATTCTATCCTATCTATAGGAATGAGTTCACGACTGTTTCAAAACATTCGTGAGAAATATGGAATTGCATATGATATTCATTCTTTTACTGACTTTTTCCACGATACTGGATGTTTTGGAGTTTATGCTTCAACAAATCAGGAAAACAGTAAAAAATGTCTGAAATTAATAAAAACTGAGATAGATTTCCTTGTATCCAAAAAAGTTGATGAATCGGAATTAAAAACTATCAAGGCACAATTAAAATCCAGTTTAGTTATGGGACTTGAAAGCACAACAGCACGAATGAGTCGTTTAGCAAGGCAGTATATTTATACCAATAAAGTTGAATCTATTGATGAAATTATAGAAAAGATAGAAAGCATTAAATCTGCTCTTATTCAGTCGTTGGCTAAGGAATTGTTTCAACCAGAAAGATTTATAACTACAATTTTGCAAGCAAAAAAGTAAAAGAATAATTCATGAATATCACAATAAATAACATCAATCTTATTGATGTAAAGAACGAAACTATTTCCACTGCTTCGGTTGGAATCAACGACGGAAAAATAGTTAAAGTTTCTAATTCTCCTATTCAAGCGAATAGAACAATAAATGGAAAAGGCAAATTCCTGAGTCCTGGTTTTATAGATGCTCATTTTCATATTGAGAGCAGTAATCTAACTCCATTCCATTTTGGGGAAGCTGTGCTCAGACAAGGCACTTCTGCTATCATAGCTGATTGTCATGAAATCTGTAATGTTACTGGAATGGAAGGATTTGAATATTTCCGTCAGGAAAGCAAAAAGGCAAGAATTGATGTATTTCTTACAGCCCCTTCTTGTGTGCCTGCAAGTTCGCTTGGAACATCTGGTGCAAAAATTGGTTTAAATGAAATCAGAAAAATGTTTGAATATAAACAGATAATTGCACTTGGTGAGGTAATGAATTTCCCGGCAGTAATAAATGATAAACCTGAAATATTAGCAAAAATAAAAATTGCAAAAGAAAAAGGCAAAATCATTAATGGCCATGCACCACGCTTAACTGGAGACAATTTAAAAAAATACATAAATGCAGGAATTACAGATGACCACGAATCAACAAGTTATGGCGAGATGAAAGAAAAGCTTGCTCTCGGTATGAATATTTTCATCAGAGAAGGCTCTGCTGAAAAATGTCCTGACAAATGCTATCAACTTCTAAATGAATACAAAGATAATATTATGCTCTGTAGTGATGATAAATTAGCTTCTGATATCATGAAATCAGGTCATATAAACTTTAATGTTAGAAAAGCTGTAAGTTTGGGTATAAATCCTATAAGAGCAATACGAGCTGCATCTTTTAATACTGCACAATATTACAAATTAGATAATATTGGAACTGTTGAGAAAGGTAAAAAGGCAAACCTGCAAATATTGAATAATCTTATTGATTTCATACCTGAAATTGTAATTTTCAATGGAAATATTGTATATCAAAATGGAAAAACTATTCCGGTTGAAACTGAATTGTCAATCCCACAAAATATACTTAAAACAATTAATGTTAAAAAGATAAGCACTATTCTCAAAATTCCTTCCAATTACTTTAACCATATAATTGATGTTGAAGATGGAAGTGTGGTTACAAAGGTGTTAAACATAAAAACAGAAAATGAGATTGATTTGAATCAAGATATTCTAAAATTGGTGGTAGTTGAAAGATATAACAAAACAGGAAATATCTCAACCTGCCAGGTTCATGGATTTAACTTGAAAAAAGGTGCTATTGCTTCCAGTATAGCTCATGATTGTCACAATATTATAGCAGTTGGGACAAATGATGAAGATATAAAATCAACGGTAAATATAATAATAGAAAATCAGGGGGGATTAAGTTCTTCTTGTAAAGGCAAAGCATCAATAATGAAGTTGCCGGTGGCTGGTTTAATGAGCCTTAATGATTATCATAAGGTGGCTATTGAATTAGATAAAATAAATGCAAAAGCTCAGAGTTTGGGTTCTGACCTTAAATCACCTTTTAGCAGTCTATCTTTTCTGGCTCTTGAAGTAATACCTGAAATTAAGCTTACTGACAAAGGGTTAGTGGATGTGAATAGATTTACTATTCTGTGAAAATTTAAAATAATAATTCTATACAATTTTCTTTAAAAACTAAACAATCGTTCCTTTTTCAAATAATCTGTTTTATACTTCTCTCTCAATAATTTATTCTTTTCAGATTTTAGATAATAATCTTCAGATATGACATCAAATGCTATTTTGCGAGCGGTCTCTAAAATCTGTCTATCTCGCACAATATTAGCAATTCTAAATCTTGGCATACCTGACTGTTCAGTTCCAAAGAATTCTCCGGGTCCACGAATCTCAAGGTCTATTTCAGAAATCTTAAAGCCATCATTAGTTTCTTTCATAGTATTCAAACGTAATAGAGCTTCTTCACTAATCGGTTCATAAGCCGCTAAGATACAATAAGATTTAAAAGCACCCCTACCGACCCTTCCTCTTAATTGATGTAATTGGGAAAGCCCAAAGTGTTCAGCATGTTCAATCAGCATAATTGTCGCATTTGGAACATCAATTCCAACTTCAATGACAGTGGTTGAAACCAAAACATCTATTCTGCCATCTTTGAAACGATGCATAATCTCATCCTTTTCCTGATTGCTCATGCGTCCATGCAGTAGAGCTACTCTATGATTACGAAATACGCCACTCTTCAATTTCTCATAAGTATTGGTGGCATCACGAAGATAAGATTTTTCTGACTCTTCTACTAAAGGACAAACTACATATACCTGTCTTCCTTTTGATATTTCTTTATTAGTAAAATTGTAAACCTGGGGTTTTTTATCCTCAGTAATCCAACTTGTGTAAACCGCCTTACGATTTGGTGGCAACTCATCAATAACACTAACATCCAGGTCGCCATATACGGTTAAAGCCAAAGAACGCGGAATAGGAGTGGCACTCATAACTATTTTATCAGGTACTTGTCCCTTTTGAGTCAACGAGTGTCTTTGAATAACTCCAAATCTATGTTGTTCATCAATGATGACAATTCCGAGTTTTCTAAAAACTACATCCTTTTGTATCAAAGAATGCGTGCCGATTACGATATCAATCTCCCCTGTTGATATATGCTCCTTTAATTTTTTCTTTCCTTTATAATTTCCGCCAAGAAGTAAACCAATTTTTACATCAATCTTCTTTAAAAACTCCATAATGGCAAAATAATGTTGAGTAGCGAGTATTTCCGTTGGTGCCATAATAGCTGCCTGATATCCGTTCTCAATTGCCAATAACATCGCAAAAAGGGCAATAATTGTCTTGCCTGACCCAACATCTCCTTGCAAAAGACGATTCATCTGGAATGGTGATTTCATGTCTTTCACAATCTCATTCAAAACTCTTTTCTGCGCAGAGGTAAGCTTGAAAGACAGCATATTCTTTAATTGAGTAGTATAAGTCTTTTTGATTTGCATTGAAATACCTTCAGACTTATGCCAATGAACCTTTCTTCTCGCGAGCATCAACTGAAGGTAAAATAATTCTTCAAATATAAATCTCTTTCTAGACGAAGTAATATCATCTTCTACTTCTGGCATATGAATTTTCCTTAACGCCTGATTAATTGGTAATAGCTCTTGAACTATAAGAATATTCTCGGGAATCGTTTCTGATATCTTAAACTCACTTTTGAAGACATTTAAGATAATCTTTCTGAAAATCTTATTAGTCAATCCTTCAGTAAGAGGATATAGAGGAAGGTAATTTCTTTTTGTCCAGAAACTTTCTTCTGATTTGGAACCAACAAATTCAAAATCTGGATGAAGCATACAAAGTCTGTTATAATAATATTTTAATCTGCCAAGTACTATAATTTCTTTTCCTACTTCAAACTGCTTTTCCAACCAAGGTGTGGTTTTGAACCAAATACAAGTTAGATAACCCGAACCATCTGATATTATTAGCTGAAATCTTGCACTCTTATACTTAGATATATAGCCATACGAAACAATTTTTGCTCTTACACTGGCAATATCATTAATTTTCAGGTCAACAATTCGTTTGTTAGTTATCTTGTTAATATAATCTTTTGGAAAGTAAAATAGAATATCTTTTACTGTATGTATTCCTAAATGATGCAGTAGCTTGGCTCGTTTTGGTCCTACCCCTTTGACATATTGAATATTATTCTGAAGATTAAAAGTCAAAAAATCTCCTAAAAAAGTTGAATCAGTTTACCCTGTGGAATGCGAGTTTACGAGCTATTCCATCAGGGTTGAATTGGTTGAATCCAGTTTACCAGTTCAACCGATTTAACAGATTCAACCAGTTCAACTAAATTTACTATCTTATTACTGCGAATTTTCCAGTGATATGCACATCATCAAACTCAGAAGAAAGCACATAAAAATAAATTCCACTGGCTACAGGTTTATTACCTTGATTTTTTCCATCCCAGCAAAATCTAAAGTGGTCAGATTCCTTCACGGTAGTTATCAATTCTCCCGCTAAATTGTATATATATAACAAATTATTTCCAGGAGGAAGTTCCTCGTTCGGATAAGATTTAAAATAAATATAATTATGTATTGAAGTTATAAAGGGATTTGGAAATACATTAACTTTTTCAACAATGTGAGATTGAGTTGTATCTTTATGACTTGCGCCAATATTAAAACTACAAAGACCTTCGGTGGTGCCAACAAATAATTCACCTGAATAGGAATTATACGCAAAAGATAGAACGACATCACTACATAAATCACTATTCTCTGTATTAAAATTAGTAAAATAATAATTATCCTCATCAAGGACTGAGATTCCACCGCCATTAGTTGCAATCCATTTTCTACCGTGTGGGTCTACAAAGACTGCATTAACTTGATTAGTTTTTCCAGAGCCCATTCTTGATTCAGGATTTCCTTGTTCATCATACCAATAGTATATCCAAGGCTGCCACGAGGTTCCATTCCACCAGTATTGTCTTACATTTTCAGTAAGACCACATGTAAATTTATACCAATCACCCCAATCATCATCATACATATAAAGACCATCACCACCTGTCCATATATAATCCCCATAATCAGTTCTTTGTATCTCAATGTTCATAAAAGGGCCTTCAAAAGTGGGATTTCCATTTGGTATTTGACACTGACCTGTTACTGGAAAACCTTCACCTTCCCAAAATCTAATACCACTATAATATGCACCAAACCAAATATTATCAGGTAATATTAAAATTGAAAGTGGGTCCTGCACACCACATGGATGTGAACTTGGAATAAAAGCATCAAAACCATAAACAGTATCATCAGTTACTACAATTTTAATATTTGTGTTATAATCCCCTATCCAAACATTCCCAACAAAGTCGTGAGTAATGAATGAAATTGTATTTTCATCAATAATTCCTGGCACATCGCAAGTAGGACTAGCAGTTATTGACTCCCAAATTTCGGTTGTATCCTCATAATTTGTAATACGGGTTATTCCACTATTCCAATCCCCTATCCATATTCTACCTTGAAGGTCTTCTGTCATCCATAATGATTTATTTCCCACTAACTTGCTGTTACTATTATTGTAATTCTTCCAATTTTCATTATCATAAACAGATATTCCTTTGACACCTTTTGCACTTCCACCGATAATACCACTTCCACACCAAAGTCTTTGATTGCTATCAAACATAAGTGTCGAAAAGAAGTTAAAACCAGGACAATTGCGTTTATAATTACACCATGTTGAATCATTATCAAATTGATAGATATCATTACACCAAGAAGCAACCCAGACATTTCCATCCTCATCAACCTTTATATCAGAAATTTGGTTAAATAAAGAATCATCTTCGTCCCAAACTTTGTAATCATCAGGCTCTAATAAATTATATCTACCAACTCCTTTTGCATAATCATATCTTTGATTTGTCTCATTCCACCTTCCAAATGCAACCCACACAGTAGAATCATCAGTAGCTAAAATCGAAGAAATCTTTCTTGTTGGTAAATTATATATAAATTCATTAAATTCTAATGAATCTGAATATATTTTATTAATTATAGCAAAACCATCTTCTGTTCCAAAATAAATTTTACCATCATAATAATCAATACATGTTATTTTTTCTTCTGCAAAGGGATATCCTGGTGTACTATTATTTATATGATGCCAGTTTTCTGAAAGAATCATCTCATCATAAGATGCTTTTGTAAAATCTATCCCCTGGTTAGTTCCAATCCATATTCTATTTGAATCATCAAAAGTTATACAGTTTACATTATTATCAGATAACCATCTTGGGGCAATGAAGGTCTTTTTAAACTGCGTTTCATTGTCTACTATTTCAAACATGATAAGACCTTTATCGGTTCCAGCAAAAACGAATTCATTATTATCATCAATATCATTAATATAATCACCTTCAACACCTTGGTTCTCTTGATATGGCTTAAGAAATTCTCCATCTTTATAACGGGAAATCCCTTTAAGAAAAGTACCAAACCAGAATTCATCAATCGGAGGAATATAATGAACTGAACGAACTTCATTTTTACTCAATCCATCACTTCTTACTAATGTTGGAAATGTTAAATCCTTCTTATTGAAAATACTAATTCCTCCCCAAGTTGCGGCAATGATAGAATCACCTTTGCAAAAAATTTGATGAATATATGTAGTATTAGTATATGTCTTCCAATTTGAAAGATATATATCCTCCGCTTGATATCCATAAAGAATATTTGAACAGAAGATAAGTAATATAACGACAATCCTCTTTTTCATTTGAAAAACTCTCTTTTAATAATATTATAGAAAATAATTAAAATCATTAAACCCAAAATAACTAAAACGCTGAAAAGAATTCTCTTGTCCACTAATAAAAAACCCATAGAGATAATACCAAATAAAAAAGTCAAAAAATATCCAATAAAAACTACAGTTTTGTAGGAAAGACCTAATTCTAACATTTTATGATGCAAATGATTTTTATCTGCCTGAAATAAACTATTAGGTGTTTTCAATCTGCGAAAAATAGCCAAAAATGTATCAATCAGAGGGAGAGATAGAACAATTATTGGGATAAGCATTGTCATTGCGGTTGTCCCTTTAAACTGAGTATTACCGGCAACTGATAGAGCAGCAACATTAAATCCTAAATATAGACTACCAGCGTCTCCTAAAAATATTTTAGCAGGATAAAAATTATATCTGAGGAAAGCTAAACAGCTGCCCAATATGGAAAATGCAAAATACGCAACAAATGTGTTAGAACAAACTATACTCGCAAAACCTAATATTAGTGAAACAATTGCGATGATACCTGTTGCCAGACCATCAAGACCATCAATCAAATTAATTGAGTTTATTATAAGTAAAAACCAGATTATTGTAAGAGGAATAGATAAAGTTCCTACATCTATAGATGTGCCAAAAGGGTTGGTAATTAGCTTAATTTTGAATCCAAGAATGGTCATAAATAAAACAATAATTATTTCTACAAGAATTTTTTGCCAAGCATGTAAATTAAAAATATCATCCAAAAAGCCCAAAGTAAAAATTAATAATCCTCCACAAATCAATCCTATAAAAAGCTTATTAAACTCTTGTAATCCTGTCAGAATTAGAACAATCTGGCTTATAATTAATCCAACTAAAAGCGAAAGCCCTCCACTTTTCGGTGTAGGAACTTTATGAATACTTCTTTCCCTTGGATAATCAATAATCCCAAATTTATTAGACAGTTTGCAATTTAACGGAACTATAAAATATGTAATTAAAAATGAAATGAGAAATACTCTAATATAAATCATAATTTTGATTGATATAAATTAATATATAAGTTTTTATAACTTTCTATAAATCTGTTTAAGGCAAACTTTTTTCTAACAAGTTTAAGACTATTTTTACCCATTTCATCTCTCTCTCTATCGTGTGTAGAAATCCATAAAACATTTTTAATAAATGAATCCTTGTCGCCAATTTTTACTAAAAAGCCATTATAAACATTTTTTACAAGTTCATTATTCCCTTTTATATCTGAGGTAATTATTGGTAATCCCGCAGACATTGCTTCAAGAATAGATAGGGATAAACCCTCCCATAATGAATACAAAATAAATACATCAAAAAAGGCAAGCCAATCTGCAACATTTGATTTCCAGCCGGGAAATAAAATTTCCGCTGATAAATTTTTCGCTCTAACCATTTTTTTTGCGTCTTCCCATAATTCGCCATCTCCAATAAAAACAAATTTTATCTTATCATGTGCTTCAAGAATTTCTATGGCAATTTTTATCATACTTATGATATTTTTTTGCTTAGAAAATCTACATACAGAACCAAATATCTTATCATCTTTATGAAAACCAAACTCATTTCTGAAAATTTCTGACCGTGGACTTGCTTCACCAATTCCATTATATATAGTTAGAATTTTTTTCTCAGGAATTATATGTTTTTCTATAGCAAGTTGTCTTTCAGTGTTATTTACAGAAATGGCTCCGTCACAAAAGAAGGCCGCAATTTTTTCTAATAGTTCAAAAAAAATCTGCTTCGGTAAAGGTTGAAACGGGTTAAAAGGAAAACCATGAATCGTATGTATTACAACTTTAATACCTGCAAATCTTGCGGAAATTCTACCAATAAAACCTGTTTTTGAAGAGTGAGTATGGACAATATCAAATTTTCCCATTCTACATATTTTATAAATTCTGATTAAAACAAATAAATCCTTCGGGCTTATTTTACGGACAAGCCCAGGAATTTGATAATGTTTTATTTTTAACTCTTTTAACTTATTAACTAAAGGTCCATCAGGAGCAGAGATTACCGAAGATTCAAATTCATCAGAATCTAAATTTGTAACCAAATTAAGCATCACATTTTGTACGCCTGAAAGCAAAGGTAAAAGTTGAATATGAAGTATCTTAATTCGTTTCATAAATATTATCTAAATTTTTGGAAAGTTCATAAGTTAAATTCCTTCTTTCATATTTCAGATAATCTTTGGAATCTAATTTAAAATGAGTATTTAATAGGCCAGATTTGTATAAATTTAGTAATTTTAAAATATTTTCCATAATCAAATTTTCTTCATCAATTTCTGAAATGAAACCAGCATTATTTTCTCTAATAATTTTTGCTGATTCTCCATTTCGTGGTATCATAGCTAATATCGGCTTTCTTGCAGCCAAATACTCAAAAATCTTTGCCGGTAATATTATCTCACTGTCTTTCTTGGCAATAAAAAGCATAAGAAAATCACTTTGAATTAAATATTTCACACTTTTCTTATGAGTTACTTGTGGAATAACAGCAAGAATACTTCTCAGCCTTTTATTTTCTAACATTTGCATTATATCTTTAAAATAATTTCCTATAAATTTAAATTCAATATTAGGGGGTAAAAGATTTTTATTCAACATCTTCTCCAATACTTTAAGAAAGTAATATGGGGTTCTTTCACCATAAAATCCGCCAGTATAAGTAAAAATAATTTTATCATTTTCTTTAGAATACTTTTGACTAAAATCTTCTCTATCACATCCATTATATATCACTTTAAATTTAGAATTCTCTATTTCTGAATAAAGAGAAAGAATCTTATCTTTAGTAAACTCAGTGTTAACAGTTATAAGTCTTGCAAATTTAAGCATTTTCCGTTCCCAATAAATTGAAAATTTTCTATGCCAGTTTGAAAAATAAGTTATATCTGGTTTTCCAATCCATAAATCTCTATAATCAATTATCAGTGGCAGATTAAATTTTTTTGCAAGTTTATATCCAACTATTGCAGAAGAATATGGACCTATGGTTACAAAAATAGCTTTAATATCTTTATTTTTTATTAATTGTGAACCTTTTTTAAGGGCAAATGGTATCCAGCCAATTTTTGAATCAATAGGAAATATTTTCCGAGAGAATTTCCGTAAGCTGTCTGATGCAGTCATATATAATTTATTTTCTTTTTTTCGAATATTTCGAATCCTTTCAAAATGATAAAGTAATCTCATTAAATCAAAAGAATCAGTCCTATGAATTTCAACATTAGAAATTTCTTTTAATAATGAGTAATCATAAGCAATATATTCAATATTTTTGACAGTAATAACTATGGGTTGCCAACCAAATTGAGGAAGATATTTAGTAAATTTTTGCGCTCTTTGGACGCCTGGTCCACCTAATGGTGGGAAAAAATAAGAAATAAAAAGAATTTGTTTCAAGTTATTCAATGTGCGCTCATTTTATTTTTTGCAAGAGTTCCAAAATTCTTTGACTCGCCTTACCGTCTCCATAGGGATTTATTGCATTTGCCATTTTATCATAAGCTTTCTTATTTCTAATTAGCTCTTCCACATTTGAGAAGATCCTTTCAGTCTGAGTTCCAACTAATTTTGAAACCCCAGAATTTACCCCTTCCATACGCTCAGTCTTCTCTCTCATAACAAGTACAGGTTTTCCAAAAACTGGTGCTTCCTCCTGTATTCCACCTGAATCAGTTAATATTAAGGAGCTCTTCGCAACAAGGGATATAAATTCAATATAATTCAATGTAGGTAATAAAACAATATTTTCCATACCCGACAGTATAGATGTAACGACATTTTTTATATTAGGATTTTTATGAACAGGATAAACGATTTTATACTCAGGAAATTCTTGTGAAACTTTAATTAGCGCCTTACAAATATTTTTTATGCCTTCTCCGAAATTTTCTCTGCGGTGAGCTGTAACTAATATAATTTTTTCATTGTTACTGAAGCCTAACTTTAGTAGTTGCTTCTCTAATTTATCTTTATGACCTTCTTTTATTAGAAATAAAGTATCTATTCCTGTATTTCCTGTAACAAATATTTTGTCAGGACTTATACCTTCTCTTATCAAATTTTCTTTATTACTTTCAGTTGGAGCAAAGCATGCATCTGATATTATATCCACCAAATGTCTGTTTATTTCTTCTGGAAACGGTTGATATTTATCATAAGTTCGCAGACCAGCTTCAATATGAACAATTGGAATTTTTTGATAAAAAGCAGATAATGCACCGGTAAAAGTACTTGTTGTATCTCCTTGCACCAATACAATTTCTGGTTGTTCTTGTTTCAATATCTTACTAATAGAAATTAAACAAGATGCTGTCAATACAGATAATTTCTGATCCTCTCTCATTATATTAAGATTGTAATCAGGTTTTATTTGGAAAAAGTCTAAAACTTGGTTAAGCATACTATCATGTTGCCCTGTAGCAATTAATTTATACTCAAATTTATCACTATACTCGGTTTTTATTAATTTTATTATAGGTATGATTTTTATAGCTTCTGGTCGTGTTCCAATAATTATATCTACTTTCATCTTTTTATTAAGTTTTTTTGTATGAAAATTATTTGCACTTTCTACTTTTACCATTCTTTCTCTATTGTATTATTAATCCACTAAAAGTTGTAAGAAATTAATCTCCTTTATTCAAAATCTGGGCATACATCTTAACTGTTCTTTGTGCAATTTTATCCCAGAGGAAGTTATCTTTTATATGATTCTTTAGTTGGTCATCTTTTATTCTATTTAACGACTTTACAATACCTTGATGTATAGAATCTATTGAATATGGGTCTACATATTCCACCATATTTTCAAAGTAATCTTTTGTTCCTCCATATTTTGTAATCACAATTTTAGCACCAGCTAAAGCGGCTTCCATTGCAGCAATTCCAGGTGTTTCATATCTTCCGGGAAGAATAAAGGTGTCGCAAGCAGCATAGGCAGATGCAAGAATAGGATCGTCATGCCTTAACCCTTTAATTACAATCAAATTCTTATTCTTTTTAGCTTCCTGTAAACAAATTTCGCTCTCCTTTGTATTTGCCACATCGCCTATAATTACTGCAGGATGGTCTATTTTTTCTAAGGCTTTTATTAAAGATAAGACATTTTTGCGTTGACCCCCAATGTGACCAACATATAATATAAAATCTTTTATACCATATTTCTTTTCAAATATAGATGGATCACTATTTAAAAATCTCTCTTCAACTCCATTAGGAATAACTTTTATCTTGGAAGAATTTATTCCTAAACCTTTTGAAATAAGTTGAGCTTCTGCTTCTGTATTAGGCAAAACCATTTCTGCACATTCGCATATCTGTTTTGGTATACTGTAATCTGAATATGTTCTTTTAAAAAGTAAATGAAATGGCTTCTCTATACTTTGATAAGTCCTTAACAAGGTAGGAGAATGTTTACTAAAAAAAATTGGATTAACAACAAATTTAATCCCATAATGCTTTAAATTTTTTGCTAAGGAATATGTTGCAATATTTGCTGCAAAAAGATGCACTAAATCGGCATTCAAGACATCTAAATTTACATCCCATGGATTAAAATATTGGGCATCTACTCCTAATTTATTAAGTTCTTTTTTTATTTCAACTAATTCATAGCTCGGGCCTCCACGAATAAGCATTATAGATTGATAACTTGCTAAAATTATTTTCATCTTCTTTACCACCGATTAACCCCGTGTAATATAAAGTGGTTCTTAAAGGGCAATATAAAAAGCCTGGGAGATGCGATATAAAATACTATGGCTATTACTCTCCAGCAGTTATTACACGGGGTAAACACCGAATTTCACCGAAAATTATTTATTGATTTCTTCATTGGTGTAATTTTTCTCGTATGCTTTCTAAATCATATAAAAAATCTCTCCAGCTAAACCGTCTTATGCGATTAATATCTTTGGGTAACGATATAATTTCATCCTTTTTGTGCCATTCTAAATTTCTTAAATCTATTTCTGGACTTATCTGAGTTATAGAATTTCCAAATTTGGCACTTGAAATGCGCAACCAGAAATCAGTTGAGAAATTATTGCTTTCAATTATTATTTTCCCATTTTCTAATATCGCATTAAATTTAACTTTATTTCTCTTTTCCCACCAATTGTATAATCCGGCAAAATCAATTTTTTTAATAGAATGTTCATTAATGAATTGGAATATCTTGTCAAAGATATCAAATTTTTTGTGCGATGGATGATGATAAAAAATTATGGGCTCGCAGAGTTTAATCTTTTGAACAATAACATTCTTATAATATTGCCACATCTCTTCATCAGTAAAATGCGCTCTTCGCAATCTTCCAATACTGATTGGATGAATTGGAATTTGCAATACCTTTGAAAATCTATCTCCTAAATATGGATAAAATGGCATATTATCATAATCAAGTGAAAATTCTGATGAATATTTAAAATCTGCATCTTCAATTGCATTTCCAAGATTGTAATTCCACTCTCCATAAGGAGAAACAAAACCAATTGGTTTAACCTCATATTTTTCTAAAATTTTCTGACCCTTTTCCAAATTTTTTCGATTATTATTATAATCTTTAAAAACACAATGTCTATAACAATGCAGTCCAATTTCCTGATTCTGCATCTTTTTGAAATCAGCTAACCATTGCATTGATGTTTTTGCTTCTATAAACCAACTGCCAGGAATTTCATTTTTTTTACAAACCTTATACAATGCTTTAGTATCATTCTGATTACAAAAGTCAGTATCAACCCTAAATGCAAAGATATTTTTATTTCCTTTAGGGTAATACCATAGTTGAACAAATGGCAATTCTTGAATATGGTGTAAATATTCTAAAGAAATTCTAACAATTCTCCTTATCTCTCCTTTTGAAATTTTTGCAATCCTTTCAGAAGGTAACTCCTTTCTTCTGAAATAGAATTTTCGACGAGAGGTTGAAATATCAAGAATAGCTTTATTAACATTAAAGGGCAGTATTAATACAATGCCCTTTTCAATTCTCTTTATCTTAATTTTCAATCCACTATCTAAGCTAGTTATATCTCCATCTTTTAGAATCAATCCATTTTGATAAACATCAACTAAACCAACTGCAGAATAACTTGAATTTTTTTCAGGAATTAAATACTTGATTCTAAACTTTTTCATATTAACATTTAACAACTCTGATGACATTTCTGCATCAACAAGAACTGCACCACCAGATTCAACATAATCTAAAATATTATCGCGTTGTTTCAAACAATTAAAGCCACTAACAATCAGTGTAGAAAAATCTGAATATTTTACAACATCAAAACAAGAGATTATTTCATACGAAACCCCTTCCTGCTTTAACAAAATTTGCCAACCTAATTTGTTATCAGTAAGACCAATTCTTAAATTCATATAACTTTGTTCCTCAAAAATTTCAATTCTTCTCTTTTGATACCTATTAACTGAGAAATCGGAATCATACAGATTAATATTATTAAAATTTTAAAAATGATATTCAAATCTACAGTAAATATTAAGGGTAAAAATATTACAACTGAAACAATTAAAGGTAATACTATGATTTTCAAAAATTTAGTGTCTAAGAAATTTTTCAATTTATTATTCATTATTAAAAGTACAACAGCTTGATAAATGCCAAGGCCAACTCCCATCCCAGCAGGTCCAAAAATCTTTAATAAAAACCAAGCTGAAGCAAAAAAGACGATAGAACCAATAAAGAGAGAAAAAGTATATGCCTTCTCTTGCTTTAGGGCTATTAATGTAAAAGTAAACGCAGAGTTAATCAAAGTTAGCATAAAATAACTCATAATCGTTTGGAAAATCAATACTGAACTTAAATATTCTTTTCCGAATACAAATAACACTAAATACTTTCCCAACAAAATTCCTGAAAATCCAAATAAAATTACAACAATAACAATCCATTTTAAAGTTTGATTAAAAACATTATTCAGCCTTTCTGGAGTTTTTGTTGCGCATTTACTGATTGCAGGAAAGAATGAAAAAGAGAAAACTCTATCTAATATTAAAAACAGAAATACTATTTTAGCAGCAGCACTATAAAAACCAGCTTCTTTTGGAGACATTACAAAACCAAGAAAAATTGGTGGAAGATACAAAGTAATCTGACCAATCAAATTTGCCACTCCTAAAGGAAATGCTTCTAAAAATAATGATTTTATTCTATAAAATGAAAATCTAATCTTTATTCTATTACCTTTTGATACATATATCAAAATAAAAAATAAAGATGTTACTAATCCAGAAACAAACCAGCAATATGGGACATAAATAATATGTTTATTAGTCCTGACGAAAATTAGAATTAAAATGAGATAAAACATCATACCAACCGCTCTTCCCGAAACAATCAAACCCATCTGCTCCTTAGCTTGAAAATACCAGACTAATAAAAATGCTGCTGGAAATAAGTAAAGTGAATAAGCTAAAATTATACTCCTTAGCTGTGAAGAGCTTATAAAAAAACTTATTAAAAATATCAAGATGACCGCAAAAATTGAGAAAACGAATCTGGTAGAAATAAAATCTCCAACAATTTTGTTATCATCTTTACATTTAATAATTTTTCTTACCCCTAAAATTGGGAGTCCATTGCTACTAATAGTTAAAAAATAACTTAGAAATGCTAATCCAATACTTATTAAGCCAAAATTTGTAGCACCCAAAATCCTGGCTAAATATGCAACAGCTATAAAACCGATTAAACGATTAAATATATCACCTGCAAATAGTGCTACAACATTTTTTGCTGTTTTCTTTATTTTTGGCATTTTTCTATTATTTTGACTAATCTTTTTTATGTTGAATTAAAAAATGAATACATCACATTTATTTCTCTATTAAAGAAAATATAACTAATAATTGGCAAGTAAAGAGATGAAGCTTTTATTCAAAATTACCAGGGAATATTTCCTGTTTCGTCACAGTATTTACAAATTGAAATAGACCATCTCTTACCTTTTTGCAATCTTAAGCGACAGTCTTTAAATTCTTTGCTATTCCAAATTTTTGATATTGTTTGAGTATTCACATTTCCAAATTTGCATCTTGCATAATAATCATTACAGCAAAGCAAAACCTCTCCTTTCCAGTTAATCACAAGTTGTCCTGAAGGACGTAAGCATGGCCTATTAAGTGTCTTCTTACTACCAAATATTTCACCTGCTCTATCAAGTTTTACAAAATCTTTGTAATTTCGCACAGTAATATGAGCGGGATATTTCTCTGCCAATTCATTCAATAGAGATTTTTCTTTATCATCATAATTAGTTACAAAAAACCGATTTGTCCCATTTTTTACCAGTTTTCTAAACAATTTGTCATCCAAATAATCACCATTTGTAGAAATAAAAATATAAGAATTGGAACATTTTTCTCTCGCATACTTTACTAATTCTGGTAGACGAGTATCCAACAGGGGTTCTCCGTAAAAATGAGGAGAAATCCGTCCATAAAAATTCATCTCACCAAGTTCATTAATAATCCTTTTCCATGTTCCTGTTGGCATTATCCCTTTTTCTCTCTGTTTAAAACGATCACTGTTAAAACAAAAATCACATTTTCGGTTGCAATAAGCATATGTTTCCAAATCAGCGGAGATAAAACCAATATTTTTATGTTGCTTTCCTAGTCTAATCTCTCGAAAAATAAAATATCTAATTCTAATGAAAACTCTAACGAAAAAAATACGAAGATTATACTTATAATATGGAATTAATTTTGTGCCTAAATTTCGTCTGGATATTTCCAATTTTACAAAAAATAGAAAGAAATCTTTGGCCTGCTGAAAAATCACAATCATTTTTGCAATTTTATAATAAGTTCCTGATTGACTTACAATGTCTCCTAAAATATTTTCTTATATTAGACATTTTTCAATAATTTCAATCAATTTCTCTTCTCGCTGATGTTCCGAAAACATCTGCATAATCCACTGTCTACATAAAAGACCCTTCTTTGTATCCATTCTCATAGCATCAGTAACGACATCCGCAGTCCCCTTCACATCACCATATTCTACAATCCAGCCCGTTTCTCCAATTGCTCGTGGGATCCCCCCGACATTAGTTCCAATAGGCAAACATCCACAAAGCATCGCCTCACAAAGTACATTTGGTAACCCCTCTATCCAACTGAGTTGGCAGTATATCTTTGCTCTCTGAAAATAACTTAATAATTTATCTTGTTTAAGTGGTCGAATCAATTTAACATTAGACGGTATTTTATCTTCCAATAAATTAATAATATTATTTGTAACACCAACAATTTTGAACTTAAATGAAAGTAACATGGAGGCAATTTTTAATAATATATCTATACCTTTTACCTTTATTCTTAGAGGAGTATCGATATAAGCAACGCTTAGAATATAATCTTCCTTTGATAATCCAGGTTTCCAATATTCAAAATTAAATCCAAAAGGTATAACTTTAATATTTTTCCCATCATACTTTGCGAGTTTTATGGCTTTCTTTTTTAATGATATGTCAACTGCTAGAACATAATCTGCATTTCGGATTGCGTATCCAACAAATAAAGCTCGCCACCAGCTATTCCAGATTCCATAACCAATCTCTTTATATTTTGTTGCATCAAATCCACCAAGAGAGACTATTGTCTTTTTGCCAAGAAGCTTAGAAAGAAACACTATAACCCCAGAATGGACAGAGGCAAACCAAATGAATGAGACATCTACTTTAAGTAAATATCTAAAGATCTTTACCAATCCATTTAACCCTGAGCCGAATATCTTATATACATAAAAATGTCTGCTTAAAATTTTATAGTCTCTATCAATATAAGTTGCATCAAGAGCAGAGAAAAAGAGAATTTTCTTAAATTTTGAATTATTAGAAGATTTCATTAAACAACTCCAATCAGGTTTGTTAGGAGAATTGCGTATTATCTTTTAAATACGAAATGTAATTGTGTTCCTCTATCTTTTTTTAGAGAAATTGAGAATCCAGCTTTGAACATAATAGACTCAATGTCACTTTGAGAAGCACCAAAAAGAGGTAAGACTTCAGTGTGCACTTCGCATTGGACCATTCGCAGTGTTTTATTTTCAAGAATTTTCTTCATTCCTTTGAGAACCAATACTTCTGCCCCTTCTACATCAATTTTGACTACATTTGGCATAAGAAGGGTATCGTTTTCAACCAGAGAATCAGCTTTCCGCACTACAACAGATTTACCTTTTGATTTCAATTGATAGTCTGTTCTTTGAACGAAGCTATGTGTCCCTATATTAGGTGTGTCAGAGGGAAATAGGATTGACTTACCATTAAAGTCACCAAGTGCAAATGACATTGGAACTATATTATTAATTTTATTTAATTGTATGTTTCTCTTCAATAAAGACTGATAAGTTTGTTCGGGTTCAAAAGCGTAGACTACCCCTGCGGGAGTGATATTATATCCAGAAGGGATAGAATAAATTCCAATGTTTGCTCCAACATCCCATATAACATCAGACGGAAAAAGCTCGCTGATAAATTTCTCCATTAACTCTCGTTCTCCACCGCAATTGGCTACATATTCATTCATATAAAATGTTGGTGTCCAAAATCTAAAAATCTGCCTGCCGATGCTCATTTCTGTTTGGCTTCTTAATCGTCCTATACGATTATAAACCCAGCGAACAGGTTTATACAGACTTATTTTTTTCAAGTGATCTGCAATTAACATCTTGTCAATTCTTAAAATTGTTCTCCTTGATTTCATGGATCTTCTAATCCTTTATTGTAGATAGAATTTATGTTTTCCATTAAGTCCAAAACTTAATTTTTGTCCCATCCCCAAAGAATTTTTACCAATTCACTTTGCGTATACTGAACATTTTGTTGCCATAAAGATCCAGAGGTTTGCTAATTCTGTATCTTTGAAAAATATCTTGAAAGATTGACATCGAACGGGTGACCATATAAAATGAGTTTCGTTTAAATTGTCCTATACAGGTGGAAATGATAATAAATCCATTTTCTCTAAGGTGAGACTTAAAGTTTTCTATGGTATATAAAAATTTCGCCTTATTGGTGATATGCTGTAGCACATCCATTGCAATAATGAGATCATACTTTCCCTTAATAGGGGTAGTTGAGACATCAATCTGGAGGAACTTAAAATTTGGAAAACGCTTTCGGAGGCCGTTAAATAGAGTATCAACAATATCAATGCCGGTGTAATCCGTTCCACCAGCATCGCAAAAGGCATTTGCATAGTGACCTGTTCCACATCCAACATCAAGTAAAGAAACCTCCTGAAGGTCAATTCCTTCACGATTGCATAATTCAAGCATTAATCGACTGCCTTCGTTGAGAATGCGTTGATTCTCTTCTTGTGATTTAATGCAACTTCCAACTCCACGCAAGTCAAAACCGTATTTTTTGTGGGTGTTTTTCCAAAAATATTCTGCTTTATAATCATAATGTTTAGAATACCTAAACCATTTCAAAAAGACATAAATTCTATTAATCACTACGCGTATTGGATGTTTAAATAATTTAATAAGCTTTTTATTCATAGATTTCCTTTATAGTAATTTCTTTTAAATATCAATTTTATTCAAGTAAAAAAAATGTTTATTTCTGCGAGGTTGCGAAGTGCAACTTTGAGTTAGGAAACCTTGATATACTTTTATTTAAAATCCGCTTCATAATATTTTTCAATACTACTTTTACCACACTCAAATTCTTCAATAATTGAAGTAATAGTAAATAATACATCAAGTTCTTGTTTACCATGCTTACTACAATTATCAGTTATATTTTTCAACTCTGAATATGATAAATACTCAAGGATCGATTTACAATCAATTGTCTGCTTTTGGATGCACCTAATTAAATTTGAGTTATGTTTATATGCACTTTTATATTCGACTTTCTTTCTAATTTTCAACATAATTTTCGGATAATTAGAAATAATCTTGGATAAGCAGCTTATTAAATATCGTTTAATCCTATATCTAATGGATGATATTGGTAAAGCTAAATTTGCCTCTATAATCCTAGACATTTTGGGAGATAACTTAATTAACATTTCACGGTATAAACGATTATTAATTTTTTGCTTTTCCGGGCAATTTATAGCATAAATAAAAAAGGGTGTTGACTCAAGAGGTGTTCTAACCCAGAAAAAAAATCTATTGCGGTCTATTCCTTCATAATGCCAATTAAAACATCTACTATAAATAACAAAGTGCTCATATTTCCCTTGTAGACTTTTTTCAGGGTATGATAAGAGATTTCTTTTTATCTCACCTTCAATTTCTTCTTTAGTAATCCGAGTTAAATTTTCAACTTCATTTATACTAATCATCGAATGCTTAGATATAATAAACTCAATAAGATGATTTATGTCTTTAATTCTTTTCGGCAAATTATGAGATCTTAGACAAAGACCTGTATCACCAGTAAAGTACGTGACTTTATTTCCAAAGTCTTTTTTTATTTGTCTGAAAAAAGGTAGAATAAAACTCATAAATAAATAGTTCATACCCCTTTTAATATCAAGTAATTTTATAAAATCCTTACCTTTGGGTGAACTAAGGGGAAATAAATGCCAATCAATATTCAATGAACTTGCCACTTTCTCTGCAATTTCTGTATCAAGTTTAAAAACTTTATCGAAATCAAGGTATGTAACGCCTGAAAATGGAATTGAGCATTTTCTTAATGCGGCAGCAACAATTCTTGAATCTAATCCTCCACTTAAAGATAATACATTAACAAAATTATCTTCAGTATTACTTTTATTGCCGCAAGTTGCATTGAGTAATGATATTAAATTTGTAACATTTTTATTAATTGTATTTCTACAATGTGTTTTGCAATCAAAATTTAATTGATAAATATTCTTAATTTCAAAATGTGATTCTAAAGAGTTAATCTTTATTAAAGAAGAAGGTTCTAAACGAAAAATGTTGTTAAATAATGTTTCTTTCCCTAATGTATAACTAAATAACAAATAATTCGCTAATGATATTTTATTAAAATTTTCCTTTTTGATAAAATTTGCAATAAATTTTATTTCTCTTGAGATATATATTTCTGATTTGTTTTTATAATAATATAAAGGCAAATGACCTAAGGCATCATTTAAAAATGCAACTTCATATGATTTTTTATCTAAAATAAATATAATAAATTCACCATCAGTATTTAACAACCAATCTGAAATTTGCTTATTTGTATTAGTCTGATTCTGAAAAATTAGTTCCGATAATTCATTTAACTCTGATTTTATAGTCTGATAGTCTTTCCCATATATTTTACCTTCAAGATAAATACAATATTTATTGGTTTCAAAAGAAATAATTGGATATTCTTTATATTTTGTATAGCCTAAAAAATAGAACTTTTTTTTTAAAAGAATCTTTCGTTTATATTCCTCAAAATGAATCAGTGAATCTAATGATTGTAAAATTATAGATTCTTTCTTTGAAATATCTTCTGTAAAATCATAGATAAAACTTAATCCTGGCATCTTCTTAATATGTTAAACTTTTGTTTGTAATAGATAAAATAATTATAGTTGATAATAAAAATTCAAAAATTTGAATATTTCTATTCATGTATTGAATAATATTTTTACTATCTTATTAGCAATAGATTCAGGGTCTAATCCCTGCACTTTATATACTTCTTCATTTTTTCCAGAGACTCCATATCGTGTAACACCAAATTTTACTAATTTGCATTGAATTCCATATTCAACTAATTTTTCAGAAACAATGCTTCCCAAACCGGTATTCACATTATGGTCTTCATAAGTAAAGATATAACCTGTGGAAGCTGCACTTTCTAAATCTTCTTTGCAAATATCAGAAACGCATGATAGATTCCAAACTGAGATATTAATTCTTTTACTTTTTAAGATTTCATATACTTTTAATGCTTTTTCAACCATCCCCCCGGTAGAAATTATCGTTGCATCATTTCCAGACCTAAGTCGGTCTGCTTTACCATAACAAAATTGATAATTGTTACTGTAAAAAACTTCATTATTTTCATCTAAAATAATTTCAGTTTTGGAACGTCCAAGTGGTACGAAAAAGTTACCATTTTCAGATGCAATATATCTTATAATCTTATCAGTTTGGTTCGCATCTGCAGGAATAATTATTTTAAATCCAAAGAGATTACGCATCACACCAATATAATCAATGCATTGATGAGTTTTGCCATCCTCACCTACATCTAAACCAACATGAGTAGTAATCAATTTCAGATTGGTATGATTAATATCATTCAATCTCTGCTGGTTATAAGTCTCGTCTACACCAAAGACACCAAAATCAGAGTAAAAAGTTATAATGCCTTCTTTAGACATAGCACCTGCAATTACTGCTGTGTTATGCTCTTGAATTCCACCTTGATAAAAGTTGTCGGGATTCTCTTTTGCAAATTTATTAGTTTTGACGGAGCCAGCAAGATCACAATCAAAAACTGCGAAATCAACTATATCTTTGTTTACTCGGACTAAATCAGCTAAAGCATTTCCATAAGCATCACGATTTGCAACCTTTTTATCCTTATCATATATTTTTGGCTTGCCTTTTTGAACATTTTGTTTGCTTTTTTCTTCGGGATTGTTTGGGGGAATAATAAAACTTTCCCTTAAATTTTTATATTTATCCAAATCATTTTTTACATTCAATTCATTCAAGGCTTTTTCACATTGAGACTCATTTAAAGCTTTTCCGTGGAACTGTGCATCATTTTCCATAAAAGAAACTCCTTTACCCATAACAGTATGTGCTAATATTGCAACAGGAGAATCTTTATAGGAATTCGCTCTTTCTAACGCAGAAAAAATTTGGCGAAAATCATGACCATCAATTTCAACCACTTCCCAGCCATCTGAGAGATAATTCTCCTTGATATTTTGGGGCATTACATTGCAAATTTTTCCACTTATCTGAAGTTTGTTATAATCAATTAGCACAGTGATGTTATTAAGACCGTATTTTCTTACAAATCTTCGTGCTTCTGATATTTGACCTTTTTGCTGTTCACCGTCCCCCATAGCCACAAAAACATTGTATTGAAGTCCTCGTTGCTTTCCTGCTAAAGCAAATCCGCATCCTGCAGAAAGTCCCTGTCCTAAATTGCCGGTTGCCCATTCAATACCGGGCACACTTGGCTCAACATGTCCTTCAAATATGCTTCCCGCTTTCCTGAAATAAGCAATAGCGTCATCAATATTAAAAAATCCGAATCGTCCTAAAACAGAGTAAATTCCAGGAGCAGTATGCCCATGACTGATAACAATCCTATCACGATGTATATCTTTGAGATTATTGGGAGATATGTTTGCAAAAGAATATAATGCAAGATATAAATCTAAAGAAGACACTGAGCCACCTGGATGGCCACTCTGAGCTAATGTAGTCATTTTCAGTATATCACCTTTACAAATGTGACTTAATTCATTTAATTCAGCTAAATCGAGTTTATTTTTTTTCATATGAAAATCCTTTCTAACCACAAAGACACGAAGGTACAAAGATAAATGTAAAATTACGAATTACAAGTACATTGCGCTGATTCTAACACCATTTTTAATGGTGTTTTAATAAACAGTCCGCTCATGCCAGAGGCAGATCCTTCGGACAGCTGGCGGAGAACTTTTCGCTTGTATTGGCATGCTGAAAGTTCACACCGAATAAAATTCGGCATTCGTTTCAGCACTCCTTTTTTCATTTTGAACTAATATCCTCAAGAAGTAATTTCTTTTCTAATTCAATAATCTCTTTTATTCCCTTATCAGCTAATTTCAACATTTCCAATAATTGAGATTCTGAAAAAGTCTTATGCTCGCTTGCTCCTTGAATTTCAATATAATTGCCATCGTCATCTTTAACGATATTCATATCAACTTCAGCAATCAAATCTTCATCATAAGCTAGATCAAGCATTATTTCACCATTAATAAGACCAACGCTAATTGCTCCCAAAAACTTATTTAATGGGAATTCACTTATCTTTTTTTCTTTTTTCATCTTTGTAAAAGCATCGTAAAGAGCGACAAAACATCCGTTTATTGCAGCAGTTCTCGTGCCTCCATCTGCTTGAATAACATCGCAATCAAGATATATAGTTCTATCTGGAAATAATGTAAGGTCAGTAACAGCACGAAGAGACCTACTAATCAATCGTTGTATTTCCTGACTTCTCCCTTTTATCCTTCCTTTGTATCTATCACGAATTATCCTTTTTTTAGCGCTTCTGGGAAGCATATCATATTCAGCAGTTATCCAGCCTTGATTCTTGCCTTCTTCTCGTAAAAAATGTGGAAGTTTATATTCAACAGATGCTGTACAAATAACCTTTGTATTACCCATTTCAATAAAAACAGAACCCTCTGGGTCCTGTAAATAGTTTCTTAAAATTTTGATGTTGCGAAGCTCATCTGTCTTTCTTCCATCACTTCTCTGGTAACTCATTATCTTCTTCCTTATTTTTATTGTCAGTCTCTCTGAAATCAATTAGTTTCTCTACTAACTTTAACAGGTTTGCTTTATTAATATTTGCCTCTGAAAATTGTAGGCTTTTCAGTTCTTTTGAAATTTTATCATTTATTCCTTGTTCAATGGTTAATTTAAAAGTAACTTTGTTTTTATGTTCTTTACCACTCTCTTTTATTGGTTTAAATCCTGAATAATATGAAACTATTTCCATACCAAAAAGGATAGCTACCCAGTTGAAATACAGCCATATCATAAAAATTGGGAAAGACCCAAGTGTGCCATATACAGAACGGACATTTGTAAAAGTGGCAATATACCAATCAAAACCGAATTTTAGAACAATCCATATTATACTTGTAAATGCTGCTCCAATAAGTGCGTGTATTGTTTTGGGATGTACAGATGTAACAAATTTATAAATTACAAATAGCAATAAATAAATACCAAAATATGGTGTAATTTTTATAAAGACTGCCAAATTAGCAACCTTACTAATCACTGGAGCAGAAGTCGTGAAAAGCAGCGCAGCAACTATAACTAATCCACCAATTATTGCAGCTACGAATCTTTCAAAATCTCTTAACAAAGAACCGTTTCTTTTATGATAAACTTTTAATATTTTATCAAAAGTATTTGAAATAGATTTAAAAAGAAAAAAAGAAGTGATTAAAAGCAAAATTAAACCAATGACATCAAGTCCAACTCTTCTTTCTAAAAGCTGATTGAATACTGTTCTCATAGTCTCTGCAGAGCTGGGCATAAAAGTTTTAAAGATAAACTCAATTATAGCTTCTCTGATTTTTACTACAGTAATATCAGGGGTAAACAAAAAAATTACCATCAAAAATGGAATGAATCCAAGAAAAGTAATATATGCGAGAGACGATGCTCTAAGAAAGCATTGGTCAGAAACAAAACTTGAATATATTAGCTTCAGGCTTTTATAAAACCTTTTTAAAGCGTTTCCCAATTTATTCATATCTTAATATCTTAATTGGGTCAGAACGGCTTGCATTGATTGCCGGGAAAATACCAGCTATTAAACCAATACCAATTGATAAAACTAAAGCAATAATAATCATTTGAAGATTCGCAGCTGTCGGTGATTGCAAAAAATTTCCTAATGTATTTAATAGCAATAAGCCTATAATTATTCCGATTAATCCGCCAATTAAACTAACCATAATAGTCTGAACTAAAAACTGAACTAATATATCTTTTCTTTTTGCTCCAACTGCCATTCTAACTCCTATTTCCCTCAATCTCTCTTTCACAGATGCTAATATCACATTAGTGATAACAATTCCACCGACAATTAATGAAATTCCTCCAATCAATAGAAAAATTAACTGTGATTGACTTGATTGTTTTTCAATATCTGCAAGACGGTCACTATTAGCTCTTACTTCAAATATTTCCTCCTCATTGCGAAGAGCTAATAAGAACTTAGATAACCTTTCCTGTGTTGGTTTTACTAATTCTGATGAGGTTACTTGAAAATCTATTGAATTTAAAGGTTCTTCTCCATACAGTTTCTTAACAACAGTATTAAGTGGAACAAAAGCCTGCCGATTCATCCACTCAAATGCATTATGAGCCCAACCACCCATAAACATCTCTTTGTTTTCCATTATTCCTACAACAGTAAAATTTGTATTCCCTATAGTGATACTCTTTCCCAATGCGGGTTCATTCAAGAATAAAGCCTCTTTTGCTTTTGTGCCTAATACAACAACTTTATTTGCTTCCTCAATATCAAATTCTGAAATAAATCGTCCTTTCTCAACAAAAAAATTTTCTGCATTTTGATATTCAGGATATACCCCGCTTAATCTACAATTGAACACATTGTCTTTATATTTCAATCTTAACCGTTTAGTAATTATTGGGCTGAAGTATTGCAAATCAGGAAAATATTGTCTTATTAATCTCATATCTTTAAGAGTTAATTTTTTTTGAGCAACTTCGTCTCGTTTCTCCAAATCAAAGGTCCATTTGGGATGGATAGATAGTTTAAGAACTCCACCTCTCTCTTCTAACCATTTCAATGATTGTTCCCTACCTCCATTTACTATTGCTAAAACTGCAATAACTGACATTGTACCCAGAATAATTCCAAGCATAGTAATTAATGTTCTGCCAATGTTGTGGAGCATATCAACGATGCCCAATCTGACATTATAAAAGATACTCATTATCCAACAATATTCCCATCAGTTAGTTCAATCACATTATTAGCCATTTTGGCAATATTACTGTCGTGAGTTACAACAATAACAGTATTTCCATTTTTATACAAATAGTTAAATATATTCATAATACTGCTTCCAGAGGCGCTATCTAAGTTACCTGTAGGTTCATCTGCTAAAATAATTGATGGGTTATTTACTAAAGCCCTTGCGATTGCCGTTCTTTGCCGCTCTCCTCCAGACAATTCTGCAGGTTTGTGTTTAAGTCGTTTAAGTAAACCAACTTCATCAAGAACTTTTTCAGCCCTTTTTTTTCTTACTTTTTTGCTCATTCCAGCATAAAGTAAAGGCAGACATACATTTTCTAAAACATTCATATTAGGTAAGAGATTGAAAGTCTGAAATACAAAGCCTATCTTTTTGTTACGAATTTCTGCTAATTTATTATAACTTAATCCACTTACCTCTTTCTCATCCAAAAAATATTTCCCTCGGGTTGGTGTATCCAGGCAACCCAGGATATGCAATAAAGTAGATTTTCCGGAGCCGGATGGCCCCATTATAGCAGTATAACTATTTTTTTCAATCTCAACAGATATACTATCTAAAGCAGTAACTTTTACTTTTCCCATTTGATATATTTTCTGCAAATTTTCAATCTTGATAAGCATAAATTACTTCTTCCTCAAACTTAAAGTTCCACTCGGATAAACTTTCAGATAATAGCTGCATTTTAAGTCAATGTTTTTATGAAGCTTAGCCATCAAAGTGTAATGACGAATCTGTTTTTTATATTGTTTTATTTCTTCTTCAAAAAGAAACCATATATTTGCTGTACTTTCTATTGCACGAGAAATACAATCTTCAGTCAAATAGATAGATGTTTCCCATCTATCAGGTTTTACTTTACCTGGAGAAAGGAAATAACTATCAACTAATTTATCATAATATTTATTAGATTTATATATTTGACTATAAAAATATTCATCAATCCCCGTCCCCGCGGTCCCCGATCCAATCGGGGAGGGGATAGTCGGTGATTTAATTCTATATCTCCGTTTTCCAATATTCAGATGGAGAGCCCCAAAATTTTTTCTCACATCAGCTTCATAAACTTTATGTGGAACTTCTTCATATTCAAAGCGATATTTCCCATCTGTATGAAATGGTTGATGAAGGTCTGCAACATAATGGGAAATAACTCCTAATTCAAATACAATTATTTTCAAAGGATTATCTATAATCTTCTTTAAATAACCAGCACATTTTGGGTGATAGATAAGTGAATTTTTATTGGATAAAATTTCATGAATTAATATTGTTTCTTTTTGAATTTTTTTTACTACTGAACCGTAATGATAACCTTTTTCGTTTGGTGTGCAATTATAGTAATGATTTGTTGTATCACAAAATATTTTGTCAGGACAGATGATACCAAGTTCAAAATACTCGGGATAAACATCTATTAGCAGATTAAATTGCCGAGACATCTTTCTTAATGCCAATCGGCATATTTTAATATGAGTTGATGGATTCCAGGTCCAAATCATAATAAAAATTTATAAAAATTTGTAAAAATTCATAAAGACTTTTAAAGATTCATAAAGATTTATTATTCTCAATCTTTCAATCTTTTTAATCTTTCAATTTTTTTCATTTCTCTTTGAACATCTTTTTCTCTAATTTTTTCTCGTTTTTCATACATCTTTTTCCCTTTTGCTAATCCCAATTCAATCTTTGCTAAACCCTTTTTGTTAATATATAATCTAATTGGTATTAAAGTAAACCCTCTTTCTTGAACACTTTTTTCAAGTCTACTTATTTCATGTTTATTAAGGAGTAATTTTCTTGTCCGAGTTGGGCTATAATGCTGATAACTTCCTTTATTATATAGGCTAACATGCATATTATACAACCACACTTCACTATTTCTAATTGAAGCATAACTATCTTTGAAATTAACTTTTCCTGCACGAATTGATTTTATTTCATTTCCTGTAAGAACAATTCCAACTTCTAATGTCTTTAATATTTGATAGTCTCTTTTGGCTTTGCGGTTTCTAATTTCCATTGAATTAGTTGAATTGGTTGAATTTGTTGAATTGGTTGAATCAGTTAAATTAGTTCAACCAGTTTAACCAGTTTCCGCCAGAGGCGGATCCGCCTCTGGCGGACAACCACTAGAATCTAATTTACTTTTTATAATATTTAATCATATCTGTGTTTATCTGTCCACCCTCCGTAGCATTGCTATTGCGGAAGACGGGTGTAAATCTGTGGCTTATTTTTTGTAATATTCTATAATCTCTTTTAGGATATTATCCAGAGGAACTTTTGGTTCAAATCCTATATCTTTTTTGGCTTTTGATATGTCAGGAACACGACGCCTCATATCTTCAAATCCCTCTTCATAAGCTTCATTATAAGGGATGAGCTTTATTACGGATAAACTATTTGTTAGCTTTTTAATCTTTTTAGCAAGGTCCATAATAGTTATCTCTTTGTCTGAGCCTATATTATAGACTTCTCCAATGCATTTCTCTTCATTCATCAATTTAACTAACGCATTTACAATATCTCCAACATAGGTAAAGCAGCGAGATTGTTTGCCATCACCATAAACTGTTATAGGATGACCAAGCAGAGCCTGTTGAACAAACCTGGGGACGACCATTCCATATTGTCCTGTTTGACGAGGCCCGATGGTATTAAATAATCTTCCAATAACAACCGGAAGCTTCTTTTCGTGCCAATATGCTAATGCCAAAAACTCATCAATTGCCTTTGCCTCTGCATAAGACCATCTGCGAATATTTGTAGAACCGTAAATTCTATCAGTGCCTTCCTTAAATGGTAAAGAATTGGCTTTCCCGTATACCTCTGATGTGGATGCAATAAAAATCTTCTTTTTATACTGATTAGCTAACTGAATCATTATCTCGGTTCCGGCAACATTCGTTTCAATGGTTTGAACGGGGTTATCCACAATAAAGCGAACCCCAACCGCAGCTGCTAAATGATAAACCTGCTCGCAATTTTTTATCAAGCTGTCCATCAGTTTTTTGTTGAAAATTGTATCAATATGGATTTCCAAATTTTCATTTCTATAAATTTGTCTGATGTTTGCCAATCTGCCTGTTGAAAGATTGTCAACAATAGTAACCTGATGACCATTCTTAAGCAAATATTCAGCTAAATATGAACCTATAAACCCTGAGCCGCCTGTGATTAAAATTTTCATACCATCTCTCCTAACTTAATATCATCTCAAAACTTTACTCAAATTTACTGCATAAGATGAGAATAAATTTTTTAGGCAAGTTTTTCAGAAGGAAAGATTAAAATGTGTAATAAATTGAGTGAATGTTATAAAAAAGATATTTATTTTTTTTCTTAAGATTCTTCAAATACCATTTACAGGTTTTTCTTATTTCATCTTCAATTGTATGTTTTTGAACATATCCCATTTCGCGAATTTTTTCAGAATAGTATTCTGTTGATGTATCAAATTTTTTCATTCTGTCACTATTTATTGGTAAATCTTTTTTTGTAATAAAAGCTAATATATCGAAAATTTTGCCGCCGAAAACAGCAAAAAATAATGGAATTCTAATAATTGGTAAACGGAATCCATCATTTAATGCAATAATTTCCATTAATCTTTTTACTGAAATATATGGTTTATCTAATGTATTGAAAATCTGCAAACCTGGCTTCATCCTTGATATTATAAAATCAGTCATCTCCACAAGATTTTCCAATGAAATCATTGATTTAATATGTTTTCCATTTCCAATTGTTATCCAGGGTTTACGATGCATCATATTAATTAAATTATACATATTTGCGTAATTATATGGACCATAAATTATTGATGGTCTTAAAAAGATAACTTGCCTTTTACTATCTTGCTTTAACCATTTTTCAATAACCTTTTCTCCAGCAAGTTTACTTGCACCATATTCATTATCAGGTTGGAGCTTACCTGTTTCATCACAGGGAACAGATTTATGACCATATACAGAAACGGTACTGTAGTAAATGACTTTATTAATTTTTTGTTCAGAAGCGTATTCCATTAAAACTTTTGTGCCATATTCATTATTACTATAGTAGCTTTCTTTTGTGATTCCCCAATCGTGTTTCGCCGCCGCACAATGAATTATCAAATTAAAATGTTTATCATTAAATTTTCGTAAATCTTTTATATTCCGTATGTCCCCAATTATTGTATGTGGATGTTTTTCTCGTAAACAAATATCACTGTTATCTATCCCCCAAATCTCATGCCCTTTTTCCTCAAGGAACCACATCAATCTGGAACCGACAAATCCGTTTGAACCTGTGATAAATATGTTCATTTTCCTCTTAATCTGCTTTCAATTCTAATAGAATTCTTTCAATTTTTTCTGCTAACTTTCTTCTATCATAAAATCTCTCAACGAACTTTCTGCCATTTTTACCCATCTGAGTTCTTATATTAGGATGATTTTTTAGCCAAAGGATTTGCTTTGACAGCTCATAATAATTCTCAGGCTCGTAAAAAAGACCGCCTCTACTTTC
This sequence comes from uncultured Candidatus Cloacimonadota bacterium, assembly GCA_964398885.1. Lineage (GTDB taxonomy): Bacteria > Cloacimonadota > Cloacimonadia > JGIOTU-2 > JGIOTU-2 > JAGMCF01. The sequence continues at coordinate 34,773 of CAYNOU010000002.1, forward strand.
TTCCAAAATCTCTCTTGCTTCTCCAGCTACGCCTAATAAAACAGGAAGTTCACAAGCCATATAATCAAACAATTTAGAAGGAACGGTGCCAGAAAAAACTTTAGATTTTTTAAGAGGAACAACTCCACAGTGAGCAATTGATAGATATTTAGAAATTTCTTCTTTGGGCACTTCATCAAAAAACATAACATTTCTCAAATTTCGTGTTTCAGTAATAGTTTTCAATCTATCGTTTTCTAGCCCATCACCGATTAATAAAAAAAGTATATCTTCCTCATTCTTTAATTCGTTTGCAGAATATAGAAGTGTTTCCAATCCCTGAGCAAGTCCTAAGTTGCCAGCATATAGTACAACAAACTTGTTATTTAATCCTAATCGGTCACTAATATTTTCATCATTAACTTTAATCCAATTGCTGACATCAGTACCGTTTCTGACAACTACGATTTTCTCTTTATTAATTCTCTTTTTGATAATTTCCTGCTTAAAGAAATTAGTAGCAGTAATAATTTTATCAGATATTATATAACACGCTCGTTCCAGTCGTCTGCTAAGTTTTATGAAGATTTTATTTTTTAACTCATTTAATGCAATTGCTGCATCTGGCCAAAGGTCACGCACCTCAAATATAAATTTTGTTTTAGGAAAAATATGCTTTAATGCTATTCCAATTGCACCAACAAATAAAGGTGGAGAAGTTACATAAACAGTATCATATTGCTTCCAATTTATCATTGCATATATAAATCCCAAAATCATAAAACTGATATAAAATAGCAACCTTGTAATAAAATTTTTATTAGGTGTAGCATAAACCCAAACCCGTAATACATCAAACCCATCCATTTTTTCATGACAAAAGATTTTTCTTCTGTATGCATCAAAGATTACTCCTTTAGGATGATTGGGCATTTCAGTAAGAATAACGACTTTATGTCCTTTCTGCGATAAATATTTTGCATTAGCATAAGCTCTATTTGGCGGAGCACAAGCTTCAGGTATAAAATATTGGGTAATATAAAGGATTCTCACTGATTCTTTCTAATAGTCGTAATTAATGTTTTTTTGTTTTCAAATGTTCCATAAATTTTAACTGTTTGTTTACTATCTTTCTGATACATTTTAGGGAAATAAGGTGTTGTAACTATTGAAAATTCATCGTCCGGAAATTCAAATACTATCTCATCATTTATTATTAATTCATTTTTATTCCTTTTTAAAACAAGCATTTGAGTAAAATGAAAGTATAACTCAAAACTGTGATAATTTTTTCCGAACAAACGATCTTGTATCAAGAATCCATTATCTTTCTTCTTTATAATCCGTTGATGAATAATAGCCTTGTCCTTATAACAATTATATGAACATTGGAGGAAATCTTTACTAATTTTTTTATTAAAAAGTTTACCTCTTTTCCCAATTCTAAACACTTTCCAAAGTTCACATTGATTCTTTCCATCAATTACGATTGTATTGTGTGCAGATGTAGAACGGGCATACATCCTTTCTGCACTTTCTTCATAATCATAATTGCCTGTATCAATTAAAATGGGTTTGCCATTATCCCATAATAATATTGATAACATATCAGCATGTGAATGAGCAGGATTATACGCTGGATTTATTGGAGCACAATATAACATAATTTTTAAATCATTATTTTCAAGTATTGGATAATATTTTGAGATTTTATCATTAATAGACTTATCTTCTTCAATTTCTAGATTTGAAGCATATTCTTTTAATTGAGAAGGCAAAGGACATCCTTCATAGTTAACATCATTTATTTGCAAATATTTTTTATCTTCACTAAAATAATCTAACCAATGTAAACCTTTCTGAATTTTTTCAGATAATGCTTCTAAAAAATCCTCATATAATCCTTTAGCATTGTTTTTAATAAGATTGTAAATATCTAATAAATCTTTTGTAAAAAGAGCGTGATATGTTGGAGAAAATTCAAAATGACAACCCTCATCATTTATCTGTTCATCAATTTGCTTTTTTAATTCATTCAATGCCCAATTTTCCCATTTCTTTACATTAAATAGAAATCCCAAATAAAGCAAAGCAACTATATTTTTAAAAAGATGATTTGTCAATAAACGATATTCTCTTTGATAGAAAAGCCAATACCCTTGAAGTAATAATGAATCAAAAATCTTTTTATCATAAATTGAATATTTAATTATGAATTTTATCCAATTTACAACCCTTAACGATATAGGATAAGGTTCCCATCCCGATGATGATAAACTTGGGGGAGTTGATTCTATCCATTGATAAATTATCTTTATTCCTTTTTCTTTATCAAAATTTTCAAGAAAATCAAAATAATGTAGTTGATAAATCCATAATTTGGGAATAGAGCTTTCTGCCCATTTTACTTCGTCAATTTTTATTTTCTTATTAAAAATTGTTATAGAATTTTTTATTTTTCTATTCAGAATTTTTAATTTCGGAATATCTTGAACATCATAACTCTTCTTGAATTTTTTATATCTCAAGCATAATTTATTTATTTTAATAACAAATGTCCAATAAATTTGAATTGGTTTCAAATATTTAATAGTTGATATGGAGCGAGAAATTCTTTTTATGAACATTACTAAATTGACAATGCTAATCCAGTTTTAATTGATTCAATTATTCTGAATGTTGAAAGGGTTGTTAAATAGAGCGATTTGAACGATATAGGTGAAGGATTGTTGGTGATTATTGAATCAAAGAATTGCTGATATTCTTGTGCAAATCCCTTGTCTTGCCCTTTTGAGTGGTATTTTGATTTATGTCCGTTTTTGTAAAATTCAGTAATATAGAAATTATACATCTTAACAGTTTTATTATCCGCACTTACTTCAAAGAATTCTTTGGGGAGAGATTTATCTCCTACTGCATGATATGTAATGTTTCCAATAGAACCATCTTCATAACTTATACATATATGAACAGAATCGTCATTTTCAAATTTCTTATTATCAGTTTTTAATGAGATAGCAAAAACACGATTGGGTTTGCTATTAGAAATAAACTGCAGAAAATCAAGAAAATGACATACTTCGCCAATGATTCTTCCGCCACCTACCTCAGGATTTTGCACCCAATGTTCTGAAGGAATATCACCAGCATTTACAACATAATTCATAACTAATGGAGTAAATTTTTTATAAAAGAATTCTTTTATTTTTTTTGCATGTGATGAAAATCTTCTGTTAAAGCCAACCATTAAATGTTTAGGAAATTTTTCATACACTTTTTTAATCGCTTCCAAATCCTCTTCCTTGATAGCTAAAGGCTTTTCAACAAATACATTCTTATTAGATTTCAAGCATTCCATAACTAATTTTGAATGACTGTTATGAGGAGTAGTAATCATTACAGTATTAATTTTTTCATCTTTCAGAATATCTTCTAATGAGGAGGATATTTTATTAAATTGATATTTCTTCCCAATATGTGAAGATATAGTGCTATTGTAATCAACTAATGAATTAAGATTTACCTTCAGATTTTTTAAAGTAGGCAAAGCGATTGATTGTGAAAAATTACCTGCACCAACTAAAGCTAATTCAATTTTTGATACCATTTTTTTATTAGAAATTTTGATTATTGTTTCCTTTTTTATATCTTCGTCATAATTAAGGATTATACCCAAATAGGGTTCTTTTGTTTCACCGGTTAATAATTTATAAGCATCAATAGCATCATTGAATTTAAATCTATGAGTAATAAGTTTATCAGGTGTAATTTTTCTTTGTTCAATTAATCTGATAATTGTTTTTAGGTTCCTTTGTTCTGTCCATCTAACATAAGAAATAGGATAATCAATTCCTTGTTCTTCATATATTGGGTCATATCTACCAGGACCGTAAGACATAGAAAGTTTACACTCTAACTCCTTTTTATAATAAATATCCCTTGGTATCTCAATGGGAAACATGCCAACAATTATTATTCTTCCCTTAACTCTGCAGATTTCTCCGGCATTATGCATAATTCGTTTTGACTTGGTTGAAGCAGTTAGAATTACACCATCAACTCCAATACCATTTGTAAAATCTTCTATAATGAAGAACATATCACTATAAAGTGCGGTTTTATCAGCCCCCATCTCCATGGCTAATGCTAATTTACTCTTGTCAATATCAACAGCAATCACATCACATCCATTAGCTTTGAGCAATTGAATTGTTATTTGCCCAATCAAACCAGAACCAATAACAGCAATTTTTTCTCCGATTGTCGGATTTAATTGTCTTACGCCTTGCAAGGCAATGGCACCGACTGTAGCAAAAGATGCATTTTCAAATGAGACAGAATCTGGAATTTTTGTAAACAGATTTTTCGGAATGAAATTAATTTCTGAATGACTTGCATAACCAGCACCAGCACATGCAACTCTATCACCTTTTGAAACGCCCATAATATTCTTACCTGACATAATTACCTCACCAGCACAAGAATAGCCTAATGGAACAGGAGAATCTAATTTTGTAAATACCTTTTTTATCGTTGGTCGCAATCCATCTCTTTTTACTTTCTCCAAAACTTGTTTAACTAAATCTGGTCTTGATTTTGCTTTTCCTAATAATGACTTTTTAGCTAAATCAATCATCAATTTCTCTGTACCTGCAGAAACTAAAGACGATTTTGTTTGAATTAAAATTCCATCGTTTCCACACCCTGGTATTGGCACTTCTGTCAAAATCATCTTTCCTGTTTTGTAGGATTGGATTATTTGTTTCATATATTTTACTCCAGTAAAATTTTTATTAAAAGAATATTTATTCTTTATCTACGCTCCAATAATTTTCATCAGTAATTGTTTTTCTTTTGCTATCAAATTTGCTGTAGAAATTTAATCATACGCTATGGAATCTAATTTACCATTTTTTACCATAACAACTTCTTTACTCATAGTTGCAGGCTTTTTGAGTATCTGAAGTTTCCAAAAATTTGGATGCCCTGATTTTTATTCATAAATTTCTATCTTATTATAATCATCTTCTTTATTTCATTGTAACTCTCAGTTTTCAGTTGATAAAAGTAAATACCATTAGAAAGTGGACTACCATTTTCATCTTTTCCATCCCAGATGATATTAGTCATTTGACATTGATTATTAGTCATTTGGTAAAGAGTTCTCACCAACTGACCTTTTATATTATAGATTTTTATATTTGATAATCTATGTAAACCTGGGGCTAAAAAGGAAATAGTAGTGGAAGTGCTAAAAGGATTAGGATAATTCTGATATAATAATATATCTGATGAAGATGTATAGAAATCATCAATACCTTCCCCTTGCCATTCATAACAACCCATATCAACAATACTATTATATATTCTTGGATTTCCATCCAAATCAAATGGTGGTAGATTAAGACCTGTTGTATCAGGATTACCAGCATCAATACAGGGAGAATCATAATATAAATGATAATTGCTATTTAGTGTATCTACAAACTGCGGGTCAACAAACAAGTTATAATAGATGTCGCATGAATCCTCATTTGCATTGACCGTAACAATTACTCCGAAATATGGGGGCACTCCAAAACCATTTATATCATTTTGCCAAAATAGATTATATTCCAAAGTAGTAAGGATAGAATCCGCATAAATCCCATAACCATAATCTTCTCCATTATTACTAAAAACTATATTGTTTAAAATATTAGGAGAAGATGAATTGGTTCTAATTCCATATCCATAACCATAACCATAACCACTATTACTAGAATGATACATACTCCCACCATCACCTTTCCCTGCATTATCACCTATCGTGTTATTATTTATAATTGGAGAAGAATTATTACAATTTATACCAAAGCCATATCCCTTACCCCCAGAACAATATCCCTCACCAATTCCACCATCTCCGCCATTATCACTTATAATATTATCGTTAATACTTGGATAGGATGAATTAACACAGTATATTCCTGAACCATAACCATCTTCTGCAGGCCAACTTAAAGACTTACCGGCATTACCACCATTTTTAATAATTGTATTATTACTAATATTCGGAGATGAATTATCACAATAGATTCCATATCCATTACCAGAACCACTTGATGGTGTCCTACTTTCACTACCATTACCATTATTATTGCTTATAATATTGAAACCATATCCTTTACTACCTAAAAACTGATAATAATAATCTCCACCTTCACCGCCATTATTACCTATAATATTATTGTTAATATCTGGACAAGATGAATTTACACAGTATATTCCTGAGCCATAACCATCTCCAGGAGGATTTCCATCACCACCATCACGACCATTATTAATTATTGTGTTATTGCTAATACTTGGAGAAGATGCATCACAATAAATCCCATAAGTTGCATATTCAACTTTAGAGTATGAGATTAAACTATTGGAAGAAGAATTCCCTTCAAATTTAATATGATTCCAATCGTTATGACGAGGTTCCTGTTCTCCTGAAGTAAAAAGAATAGAATCTGTTTCTGTTCCTTCCGCAAATAAGGTGCCATAAATAGTAAAAGAATAAAAACCCATAAACTTAATAGTAACACCATGTTCAATTATTAAAGTATCACTGAAATTAACAGAAATATCACCAACTACATTGTATGTTTCACCTGTTGACCAAATACCACTTTGTGAGCCTATTACTTCAAGGCTGAGTGTTACATTAGCAAGCGTTGTATCTTCAACAAATTCAATTTCCTCAGGAATAGTATAAGGTTCCCAACCTTCATGAGAATAATGAACAGTATAAATTCCTGCTGAAAGCATAATAGCAAATGAGCCATCTTCATTTGTAAAGGTGCTGTCTGTTGTTGCTGAAGGATTTACACCAGAAAATAGAACTTTTGTTCCTAAATGATTGCTCATTCCTGCTAAATAGCAGAAGCCATCAACAGTAATACAATCATGATTTAGTGTAATTCCCGTTAATGTTGTATCTTCAAGAAGTTCAATTTCACCAGGAATAGTATAAGATTCCCAATACTTATGAGAATATTGCACAGTATAAGTTCCCGAAGAAATCTCTATAGCAAATGAGCCATCTTCATTTGTAAAGGTGCTGTCTGTAAAAGCAGGTGGAGATACTGCATTGAACAATACCTTTGTTCCTGAATGGTCACTCATTCCTGCTAAATAGCAGAAGCCATCAATGGTAACATCAACACTATAGAGGGTAATGTCTGGCAAAGTAGTATCTTCAAAAAATGCAATTTGACCAGGTATAGTATAGGATCCCCAACCTTCATGGGAATAATGTACAGTATAAATTCCTTCTGAAAGCACTATAGCAAATGAGCCATCTTCATTTGTAAAGGTGCTATCTGTAACAGCGGAAGGACTAACAGCATATAAAAGAGAACCTTGGTTCCCGAATGGTCGCTCATTCCTGCTAAATAGCAGAAGCCATCAACAGTAACTGACCGTGTTTGTGCCATTGCATTATTACCAATAATTAAAGGTAATAATAGCAAGAATGTTAGAATTACAATTTTTTTCATTGTATCCTCCTTCTTTTAATAATTCTAAAATTCAGTATTTTCATTCCGAAATAATAATTACTAATTTTTTTTAATTATATTTAAAAATTCTCACTTTTCACAATTTACACAACCAGAACTAATTACATAATCACGAGTAGTAGTTGGTTCGCAAATAACTATTGGAGCTATCTTATTACCTTCAAGAAAATTTGTTCCAATATGATTATGGCAATTATTTTTCGTAATATAAACTCCATAATCCTGGGTTTTATTTTCATCAACTCTATCATCATAACATCTATTACCAACTATGTAATTATAAGTAGAATAAACAGGTGGTACTCCATAATTATGCACAAATATTCCAACTCTTTTATATCCTATGGGAAGTCCCTCAGCATATAAACAATTATTGTATACAATGTTGTTCGCTATTAGGCAATTATCTGATGCATATACTGCTATTCCTTTAGTATTATTGCAGCTTACAATATTTTCTGTGACAATAACTCTTTTTGATCTCCAAAGGCAGATTCCTATATCTCCTCCACCTGAAACATGGTTTCCGCGGACAAAACTATTCTTACAATCATACATTGCTATCATATCAGCGTTACCATCAGTTGAATCTGCATCAAAATATGTAAAGTTTCCAAATATGTTATTATCGAAAACTCTTATATTATCATTCTTTACCATATTACCATTAGTTGTGAAAAAAATTGGGTAGCCACTATAACCTATTCCACCTAATTCTGATAAAGTATTTCTTTTAACGGTTATCTTCCTGCAATAATCACCCTGAGTACATCCAACATATATTCCTCCACTTTTAATACCATAAAAATGGTTATTAATGATGTCTATTAATTCTGCCTTTCTAGTAATTACAATACCTCTAAAAAAATGTTGTAATTTACAATCTTCAATTATTATATATTGGCAATTACTAAAAACTGCTCCTCCACGAATCCATATTGCCATATCACCGCTTACTAAGTTACCCAATTTTCGTATATAACATTTTTTTACTTTTATCTCTGATGTCCTGATAGTATCATTGTCAGAACGGATCTCCAGGGCAGTGATTCGTTTTGTTAAATTATCACAAATAACATCTAAGTTTTCAATGATAATATTGCTTTGATCTATTATAAGGATACATGCATCGGAACCTGGCACACTCATAAATTTCAATGTTGCGCCCATGCCAATCGAGAATAATCTGGTATTTTGGGGCATACAAACAGGCTTATTTAATAACAATGTCATATTTTCAGAAATATAGACAGAACCACCGCCTGCTGAATCAGCAGTAGATATAGCTTTCAATAAAGCAGCAGTATCAACATTTTTATCACCCGTTCCTACATTTTCACCAAAATCTCTCACATCAAAAATATCATCATCAATTCCAGCAAAAATGAAATTAGTAAAGGAGACTAAAATTAAAACAAGTAATAGCTTTTTCATTTTTTCTTCCAATAATTTTTTATTTGTAACATTATAAAATTTATACCTTCTCTAATATTCAATTGATGTATATTTCTCCAAGATCCTTCCTAATTCATCTTTGGATAAACTTTTCCTAGCTACCCAGCCAGGTTTCTTCTTCGCAACAAGCAACCAGGAATCTCTCCAACCTGTAAAAATTTTTGTTAATGCAAGATAAAATGGCTTAACAAAAGTAGAAATCTTTCTTAGCATGTGATGACAACTCCTCAGTTCAAGTATTTCTAGGTTGAGATACTTTGCAAGCTTAACCAAATCGTCTTTTGTATATTCACGAATATGTCCTCTCCAATGTCCAGGAAACCAGTAATATGATTCAAATGAAGGGAGGTTGGTTTTTCCAAAGAATACATCGATTCGTTTTCTAACATTAACAAGGTTTGGAACAATTACGAAGAGAAGACCTTCTGGTTTGAGTAACTCAAGTAAATCATTTAGAAGATCACGAGGAGAATCATGAAGATGTTCTAGTACACTATGCATCATAATCATATCAAAATAATTCTTTTCAAAAGGTAAAGTTTCATCAATTGCAAGTTTAAAATCAATTCCAATATCCTTTGTGAAAGCGAGAATTTTCTCCCTATTTCCTTTTATCTTGTGCCAGTAATCTTGTAAATCATCATAAGCAGAACACTTAAAACCAAGTAGTTGCAAAACTGCTGTCTTATCACATGGTCCGCAACCGAAATCAAGAATCTTGCTCCCAGGCTGTAAATAACGCAAAACTGTCTTTTCAATGTCAAGGAATACATCTTTTGCAGCTAAAATATATCCTTCAAACGGAAACCGTTCACGAACCAACTGTATTGCTTTTTCTGTTGTCATTTTCATCACTTTTTATAAACTATATTTGCTCATAATGATTATCAAGTCCATAAAGGAGAAATCATAGTATTAATTATCTCCATTTAATACTAATCATAATTTCAATTTCTATTATTTTTGAACCAATATAAAATAAGTAAAATCATCCTAATTTCTCAAATATTTGAATTAGTTTTTTAACATGATTTTCCCATTTGTAGATTTTTGCTCTGCTTTTACCTATCGCACTCAATTTATTCTTTAAGTCTTGGTTACCATTTAATAATAATATTTTTTCTGCTAATTCATTTGAATCAAAAGGTGAGAAATAGAGAGCAGCTTCAGCACAAATTTCATGATTTATTGGCGTATCAGCCGCAATTATGGGTAGTCCAGCACTCATAGCTTCAATAATAGGATGTCCAAATGACTCCATAAATGAAGGAAAAATAAATATGTCAGCATTTTGGTATAAGCTTTGTATTTTTTCATAATTCTCTGAACCTAATATGATATTATCTTTTATTTCAACATTAAATAATGCTTCATAATCATCCTTCCAAGTTACATACCTTTTTGCATGATCTGATTCCATATCCATAGATATTCTTGCAAGTACTTTATAGCCTCTATCTTTAATAATTTTAATAGCCTTTGCCATTATACCTGGATTTTTATGAGCATAATAAACGGAAACATAAAGTAATTTAATGATAGTTTCATTTATATTCTTTTTTTTATAAACATTATTAAACTTGCTCTCTAAGGTTCCATAATAATTTACATAACATTTAGGTAAAAATTTAGGATAAAACCGAAGAAAATCCTCTTTCATAGAATTGGAAGGGAAAACAATAATATTGCTGTATTTTGCTGAAATTCTGATTAATATTCTCCTTATTTTATTTTCTATTTGCTGTATCTTTGATAAATGTGGCCATATTATTTCATAATACATTCTGTTAAATGATATTAGGCGGCGTATCAATAATACTTGGTTTAGACTCTTGCCAAAAATTCCGAAGTTAGCTGAAGAAAAAAGCACATTTGCTTTAATATGATGAATTTCCTTTTTTAATATAAACTGTTCATAAAAAAATCTTCTTATAAAATTATAATCTGATGCTTTTACTTTATGCAAAATCACATTACCATTTCCTCTAAAATCACCGTTGTAAGATACCCAGAAATGAAAAATATGTTCTTTATAATTGGCAAATGAATTTATAAGATTTCTCGTATATGTAAGAATACCACCAGATTTTGCCGAAATAGCATTAATTGCCACAATCATTTAAACTTCCTTATCATCTGTAAATCAAATAATTTCTTCTTTGATAATGTAAGAAGAAAGAAAAATATTAATAATAGAGAAACTAATAATGACAGAATATTATTAACCTGAATTCTAATAAAATAAAATTTTAATATTAATGAAATAATAAAAAATAGAAATCCAAAGAATAAAATTTTTTTATTTAATAAAGCAGAATATTCTAAAAATATCTTACATTTCAGGATATAAAATAAATAGATAACCACTGCCACCGAATATGCCCAATATGCTATGGGTAAGATATAACTCTTCAAGGAATTAGTAAATAAAATAATCGCTATTAAATATGATACCAACCCCAAAATATTAGCAGCAACAAGCTGATTTACTTGTTGAATAGCAAAAAATAATTTAAGTAAAATTGTATAAAAGAATAAAGTGCAAATAGCAAACGAATACATAACGAGATAAGTAGATATATTGCTAAGTTCATTTTTAGAAATACCTGTAAGTCCATACACTAAGCTTGTAAGTAAGCTTCCATTAAATAGGACTACAACAAGAAATGGGAATAGTATAACAGTTACAAATTTAAGGGATTTTTTTGTTATATCAAATATTCTACTAAAATTATCCTTCCCAAATTGTTTAGAAAGTTTTGGCAATAACAAAATACTTAAAGGAGTAATCAAAATAATTGAAAAGATAAGTACTAATCTAAAAGCAAGATTTAGTTCGCTTATTGTTCCCTCTGTAAAACGAGAAGCAACTATTTTTTCAATTACAAGAGTAACATTAGAAAGAAATATTATTGCTATAGCTGGGATTGAAAATTTAATTAGCTTTACCAAATAATTATCAAAAAAACGAATCATATTTCCAATGCTTAAATATTTTATAGTAAAAGGTAAATGGATTAGGAACCATAAGAAGAAGCCCAAACTTGTTCCCACTGCAGCTGACAAAATACCCCATTTATTGTAAAAAAGAAATGTTATGACAATTGTAGTACTATTTGCAATAAACAATCCCAAAGAAGGGGCAAGGAAGTCTTCTAAGACATGCATTGCTCCCCTTAAAACTGCAGCGAATCCAATAAATATAACTCCTGGGGCAAGAATCTTGAAAATTTTGGATAGTAGAACATATTGAATTTCTGTGAATCCAGGTGCTATAATTACACCAATTTTATATGAAAATATATATAAAGCTATTGCGATTAAAAATAATACACCCCCTATTACTAAGAATGAAGAACTTACAAATTCTGAGAATTTTCTATTCCCATATTTAACTAAAATCTCACTTAAAATCGGAATTAATGCACCGGATAACAATCCTGCTATAAGTATATTAATTGTCATCTCAGATATTGTATTAGCTATAAAAAAAGCGTCTGTTTGGTAATTAAGTCCAAATAATTTAACAATAGTAAAATGCTTGAAAAAGCCAGCAAATTTACCCAAAATTAAGCCTATTGTAATATAGCTAATAGATTTTAAATTTTTGTTAATTTCCATTACAAAATTAATATAATAATATAGTTTACTTGTGGCTGCAGAGGTCCAGTAGAATAGCCGTCAAATGAAGCGTTTGGGTAGGCATTCTTTACTCTGTAAACAAGCAGAGTGCTCTAATTGACTAAGCCAAAGATTTGTAAACACAGCTACCCAAATGAAATTGTAAGTCTGAGATGGTAACGGTGCTTCATCTACAATAATCTTTCGCAATTGATTCATTTTAACTAAGTCAAGGACATCTGTTAAAACGGATTTGGAATTCAGAAGTTGATCAAATGCTTTGAGAAATTCTAACTGTGAAAACTTTTGCCTGATTGGGGCGATAAAGGCACTCTTAGACCGATAAACCATATCCTGTGGCACATGAGAAGCAAGAATGGATTTGAGTACCCACTTAGGTTGCTTGCTACCAGGCCAGTAACAGGCTCTTTGAAGTGCTAATTCAACCATGCGATGATCAAGGAATGGATAAATGATTTGTCGAGAGTGAGCATCAAAAATGGATTTGTTTTTTTGTGCAAATATCTCACTACATACTAATGCTAGATCAATTGCACTCAATCGGACTTTATCATTATCTGAAGGGATAGTAGATTTCATCCATCGTTCTATTAGATCTAAAACATTAAAATAAATGGAGTCTTGAACATGATAAGTAATCCCTAATAGAGGATTTTGGGCAATACTTGCTTGTAACATAGGCATCTGAACTGAACGCCGACATAGTCGAAGAAAGTATTCAATACGAGATACATTTTTCCAGTACCCTTTTGCTTTGTAAAGATATCCCATTACTTTACGGAATGTTCTTGGAATACTATATAGTTTTCGAAAATCTGAAGTCTTACCGAATAATCCAAAAGCTCCATCAGCCCCTGTTCCATCTATGATTACTCTTGATTTGGAAAAATTCTCCAATACTGCAAAAGAAAGGTTATAGGTCGGTAATGAAGAATGATCACCAAATGGACACCTAAATGTATTTGCAATTCTATTAAGCATTTCAAAAGAATTATAGTCCCTGTCATTGATTCGCAAGAAACTTAGCCCTAAGTGTTTTGCCATATTTTCAGCTAGAAAAGATTCTTTGTCATCATTACCCATGCAATAGTTTATCAACTTAGTCTTCTTCCATCCCATAGCTGATGTGCGAGCAGCTAGCACCCCTGAGTCAACGCCTCCGCTAAATAGAATTATAGGATCTTTATAAGGACAGGACTCTATTAGAATTTTGTCTATCAGTTTTATTAGCATCTCTTGTTGCAAGTTGGCATTCAAAAAATAATCTACCTTTTTAGTAGTTGGCCAAGTAATAGCAGCTTTTTGCTCGATAACATTCAAAGTATTAATGTCAATTATAAATCGTTTTCCAGGAGTAAATCGTTTCACATCGGTCCAAATACTTAAGGGTGGTACAATGGCACCGAATTGTAAGAGGGAATACAACCCACGAATATCAATTTCCATACCATTTCTGAATAGGCTTCGGGGATCGTTACTAATGGAGAGTTTTTGAAGATCACGACTAAAATAGAGTTGATCTGGTGAAGCAAGTGGTATCTCTACCTTCAATAGACTTTTTGTCTTTACTAAAAAGATCTGTGCTTGTCCAACAGTAAATTCAACCTTTGATTGGTCGTTTTGAGTAATAAAAAACTCTGCTTCTTGATTTATTACTGGTCTCTCTCCAAGCTTGATAGTTAAATTAAATGAATGCATGATATTTATTGTTTTTTATCTGACCAACTCTTTATGATCATAGTTAGAAGCTTATAATTTAAATATCGCGGGGATCTTAAATATAAAAATCACAAAAGATAGCACAAAGGCAACGGTATAAGCTAAGGATGACATCAAATCTCCTCTTAACATAAAAAAGAAAAATCCTAACAAAAATGGATATAATACCTTATAAATAGTCAACCTTGTAGAATCCTTTACTGAAACATAATATAAACAATCTAATGCTGCTATTATTTTCCCAAATATAAAAGCAAAAACTAAGATGCCAAAGATTCCAAAATTTATATATCCTTCGGATAGAAGAGGATTAGATATATTTGCATAAGTTAGCCCATAGTTATTTTGTAGGTATTTTCCTATTACAAATCCCGAACCTTTTGGTTTATTTTGCCATATTTGTCTTGGTATAAAAAATAATAATGAACCGATTAATTGTCTACCGTATGTAATACCATCAATCTTAGATAACTCTATAGTATGACAGGTATTTTCATAAGCATCAAAGGTTCCACTTGTCAATAAATCTTTAGGTGTAATCGTTTTGAGCTCCAAAGTTTGATAGCCCCATGATTTACTAATAAAAAGCCGTCTTCCAACATCTAAAGCAGGAAAAACAAAAAGTAAACCAATTAGCATTAATAACAAGAAAACAGCACCATTTTTACATTTTCTTAAAATAATTAAACAAAAATACCCTAAATAAATTGCAGCAACCCAGTTCCTTGCAGCGCCTAATGGATTTGTTACTATAATAGTTAATATAATCAGTATTGCTATTAACGGATACCATATTATTTTCTTGTTTAGCTTCTTCTTAATGGGAAACAGTAATAAAGCACCAATTGTAATTGCAGGAAATGATCTTAGAAATTGCCGGCTCATTAATAATAATGGCTTACTCTGAATCTTTTGTTGAGCAATTTCTCCAAACAATCCTCTTGTAAGAAATGCTCTTATGCCCATCCAAACTACTAAGATAATTGATACAGCAATTGAAATTATTATAGCTGTTTTTATATTACGCTCATTTATCTTTTTCAAACTTAATCGCTTAATAGCTTTATGAAATAAGGACTTTTTCCCATCAAATGTGTGATAAACTATCATAAAAATAAACGACCATAACAAAATAAGGATGTTGGTTAATAGTAACAAATGGGGAGCAGTTAAATTACTAAATGTGCCTTTAGTAAGAGGATAAGTATTCGTTAAATAGCTAGTTAAAGGTGACAAAAAAAAGAAAGTTAAATTGAATAACCAAAATATGGCATTTAAAGAGAAAGGTCTCCATTCAAGCTCTTGTAATAAGTTTATAATTGATATAAATCCAATCAATAAATAGGTTGCAACTATAGGAAAAACCAATTCTCTGCTAAGGAGATTTGGAGGTAGCTTAATAAAAAAAAAGAAGTATAAAAAAAGTAACAAAAAGAATAAACTAACAGTTAAGGGGAATAACAAAACTTTCTGTTTCATAAAGTTACTATTTATCAAAAAATAAAGAAGATTAACTAATCTATTTTATTCCTTCTGATATTGTCACCAGCAATAATAGTCGTAATCTCTAAAAAGAGTGTTATAAAGAGAGCGAAGAAGACTATCATCTTTCTTTTTGGTTTATTTTTCTTCTCTGGTCTTACAGCTTTATCCAAAACCTGCACCGTAGGAACATCTTTAGCTTCTTCGATTTTTGCCTGCTCATATTGGGGACCTAAATATTCTAAAAGTTTAGCATAATATTCTGCTTTTCTTTTAAGTTGTAAATATTCCTTCTGCATATCTGGAATTTTATCAAAATTGAGAAAGAGTTTCTCTGACGAAGCTTCTGAATAAAATTCATTAAACTTTTTCCGTAAAATCACCAACTCGCTCTCTAATGATCCTACTTCAGGACTTTTTATACTAAGCACTCTTTTTTTAACTTCCAATTCAACCTCTTTTGCCATAATTCCAGCTTTCATATCTGCTGCTTTTTCTACAGCTGTTTTCATCTGGTCAGAAATGCTTATTATACCTTTTTTCTGCATAAACATACTAATTTCATTTTCCAATTTATTTAGACTATCCCTTACAATTTCTATTCTATTCTCAATAAATTCTCTGCTGCTTTTTGCTTTGCTGGCTGTTAATGTTATATTTAAATTGTCTAAACAATAAACAATATAATTTGCCATATCAGCCACTATATCCTGGTCTTTATCCAATATTGAAACAACAATCTGCTCTTCTTCTTCAACCTTTATATTTATTTTTCCCCGCAATGCTTTTATAGTACTTTCCAAGTTTTTTGTTTTGTATCGTTTCTGTAAATCAAATTTCTTATTCATTGCTTCTAATAAAGTTCTACTCTTCAAAATTGCTAAGAATCTCATCTGGCTTTCGCTTCCACCAAACATACCACCCAATCCAAATGCACCCAGATTAGCACTTATTCCAGCCAATTTGCTTTCCTCTGTCTCGGGGGGCATAATAACAGCAGTTGCTTTATACCATTTGGGCAGAAGCAGGCTAATAATCACAGATAATACCGTAACAATGGTAACAGTAATGATAATAAATTTTCTCTTTTTCCAGATTATATTCCAATAATCAATTAAGTTAATTTCTTTTTCTTGCATATTACCTCTTTATTTTGCCACAGAGACACAAAGACACAGAGAAAAAATTATTTAAAATAACTTTGCGATTTCTGCGACTTTGCGGTGAGAGAGTTCACCCTATCGTCTTTCATACAAGACGATATCCTGTCATTATCGTCTTATATACTTGCCAATAGAGAAGGGAACAATATTAAAATCGCAAACATAATTTCTTTTTCTTCCATAAATTCCTCACTTTTCTCATTCCCAAACTCAATTTGGAAATGAGAAATCTATATAGTTATCATTTACCATTTCACATTTTGAATTACAATAAGAACGGTTGCAATATCAGCGGCAACTCTCATCACATCCTTTGCAATCTGCCAATAATCATACTCTTTCTTCTCAGGAATAAAAATCATATCACCAACCTCAATTTTAGTATTCTTATCTGGCTTTAACCATTCACCAGTTACAGCCTTAATTAACCTTATTTTACTCTTGCGGGCTCGCCAGGCAAAACCACCAGCTTTATTGATATAATATAGATAGTTTCTACCTTGAATAAATGTAATAAGTCCAGGACTTTTTACTTGACCCGAGACAGTTATAGTAATGGTTTTGTCTGGAATATAGATGAAATCACCGCTTTTCAATAAAATGTCTGCACCTTTATCCTTATCAAGCAAAAGTTTCCCAAAATCAATAGGGACCATTCCTTTTAATTCTCGGGACTTGGTTTTAAAATATTCATACTCCATATCAGTCATATCTTCAACCAACATCAATTTTAATCTTTCAAATTCCGGGTCAACTATATCTACACTTCTTCTTCGCTGGAGATAGGCATTTTTCAAGTCAGCCTTATCAGTTGGTCTGCCGCATTTTTCAAGAATTTCAGCAAGGTATGTTTTGCCCTCTTCTATTGAGTATGCACCCGGGAATCTAACCTCTCCTGAAACGGTTACACCTTTCTTTTCATGAAATTCAGGAATTGAGCGAATGAAAATTCTGTCATCATTTTTTAATAATATGTTGTCTTCGCATTCAGGCTTATCTATTATTTTCTTCAAATTTACTGTTAGAATTTCAGTATCAATATGGTTCTCTTTGAACCTAACAACCTCAGCTTTTTCTAAATATGCATCATCTCGTAAACCGCCAGAAACTGCTATTGCGTCAGATAATCTATATCCTTCGGTTAAGTTATATTCATCAGGATTTTTTACTGCACCAGATACAGTAACTTTTAACTCTTCTCTTTTGTGATATTCAGGAATTGCTTTAATAAAAATCCTATCGTCATTTTTAAGCAAAACATTATCAGTAGATGCGGGATTATCTATCACATTTTGCAAATTAATGGTTAATATTTCTGTATCAATATGATTATCTTTAAATCTAACAACCTCAGCTTTTTCTAAATATGCATCATCTCGGAGTCCCATTGCAAGTTCAATTATATCACTGATTTTATCACCTTTTACCAATTCATAGGTGCCGACTCTGTTTACAGCTCCATAGATGGATATAGTCTTATCCCTAACCGGAACGAAGATAACATCTCCGTCCTGCAGATATGGATTATCTTCTTCAGAGCCCAGAATAAGAAATCTTGCTAAGTCCAGTTTAATTTCAGAGTTATCCCTTCTTAATAATACCTTTCTTTTAGAGGCATTAGACAAAAAGCCAGTCCTTATGGTATCTGAGAAAGAAGCATATTTTATTGCTGTAAGGACTCTATCAGAGGATGGTAACTTATATACACCAGGATTTTGAACTGCACCTACCACTGAGACGCTATAATAGACTTCAACTCTTTGAGGCATAGTTTGTGCAGTCAAAATGCCATTTGCTATAATGAAACACAATAGGTAAATTAAGACTGCATTTTTTTTGTAGTGTTTAGTCATCTTTCTACCTCAGTAATTATTTAATTTCACTCAAAATTTTAGTTAGTTATTTTTCGCACACTAACAGCTTTTTATTACTTTTTCCATTTGGACTGAAAATATTAAGATAATTTGTATTCTTAAAATTTTCACCATACTATTTTTCGGACTCAAGTTCATTGATAAGTTCTTCTGCCTTTTTAAGAAAAAATTCTTTTAATTCTTTAATAGTAACTTTTTTAATCATTCTGGGCAGTTTTTCTATTTTTCTAATTTCAAATAAAGATTGAGCTAACCAATGCTTTTCAATTCCGATATGCTTCTTTCTGGCATTTTCATAAATCTTATCAAATGATAAATATTCTTTATCAATGAAATATATATCTACAAAATCCTTTGCATCATGTCTATCGAAAAGAGCAGAAAATTTATTACAAGCAATATCCAATAAGTTATCTACATAAATACTAAACTCGTCGTTCATTTGAATAGGAGCTAAGCGATATGGAGAGTCAACAGCAAAGTCCATTTTCACTATTTCTTTCAGCTTTTCTTTATTTATTGCCCAACATTCAATAAATGTAGAGTATTCCCGCCGAAATTCAGCTTTTGCCCCAACTTTATCCAAAATATCAGGAAGTTGTGCTTTTGCAACCAGAATTGCCTTTGAATCGGTTGTAAAAAAATCAAGGTCTTCTGAAAAGCGATGTTTTAAGTAAAAGGCAGATAATGCACTACCGCCTGTGAAAAAGAAAAGTTTTCCAACCTCACTCTTACCTAATCCTTTAAGTATCTTCTTTTGAAAATTAGTGAGAATTCCCATATTTTTTTCTAACATCTGGTAATGAAAAATACCATTCCCAGAACTCTCTATGTGAACAACTAAGATTTAATTCTTTTAAATACTTAAATATATTTTTTGTACCAATTTCCTGTAAATCCTTGTCAGTTCCTCGTTCTAATACTCTTACGATATACCATTTTAGAAACATTTCCGATTTGAGTTCTTTCTCGGAAAAATCGTAATCCCAGATAAGCTTCTTGTTTATTTTCATTTTTTGCGAAAAATTACCAAAATTTTTACTCATTTATTTCAATCAATTTATCTGCAATATTTTCTATGTCTTGAATCAAGGTACCGAAATCAGGCATTTCTATCCATTTTATTATAGAAAAATTCTGTCTCTCTGCTAAGTATAAAATCCGAGCCACATCAAGAGGAAATATTCCAGCAGCTTTACTACCAGCATTTTTTATTGCTTTAGATAATGATAGACCCATTTTAGTACAGAATGCCCAAATATCAACAATATCCTTTGGCTCGTTTCTATCAACAAGTGCTGTAACTTTATTAGCCAATATATTCTCGGGACTATCAATTCTGCCAAGAATCGGATGATTTCTTATAAGTCCGATATGAGATGGCACATCATTTACAAATTCTATCTTCAGTTCAATTTCTTTATCCACAATTACACATCTGGCAAAACGGTCTTCTCGTAACAAAATATCTAACTTCCATTCTTTGTTTTTTGTTATTGCATTGAAAATTCTATCAACCCACAGACTAAATTCAGGTTTATCGTTCACAAAGAAATCAAGGTCATCAGAAAAACGATGATGTAAAAAAACTCTTGATGCAACTGTTCCATCTGTCAGATAAAATTTTTGATCTATTTTTTGTATAACCGAAAGAAAACTATCTTGCAAAGGATACAGTTTGTTGAAATAAAAATTCTTATCCATTGAGCTTCTCTGGATGTAGCTCTGTTAGCCATTTTAGTAAAAAGTCATACCCTCGTCGTCGGCTATTAGACCTAATTCTGTTTCTTACCTGCGGCCATCTCTTTACAAATTCAGGAAAACCTAATAATTTTATAACATCTTGATAATAAGCATATTCTAATAATCTTTGTGTTGCCCAAAGATAGTCTAAATTACCAATATGCATTTTATGATTTAAAATATCAATAAATGTTCTTTCATCTATGTCATAATCCCATATCCAGTAAATACTTTTCACTAAAGTTCTCCTTAGGCTTACACTTGAATGAATTCTGCAAAAATATGGAAAATTCCCCTAACTTGCCGTTCTCGTGATCCCCGCATCCGCGAGGAGGGAATCCAGTAGAAATACTTGTCCTCACGAAAGTGGGGAAAGGACTGTGGATTTCCAATAGATTCCCAATCAAGTTGGGAATGACAATGTTGGGAATGACATGCGTATGCCATTTTGCAGATCTCATTTACAATTTAAAACAGTGCAAAAAAACCTTTTAATGAGAGTTGTTAAATACAACTCTTCCCTTTTTGATAAGCATCTCCACACAATTACTTCCAAGATGGTAAGGAAGATATTTATATGAAGGCATATCCATAATTAAAATATCTGCTTGTTTACCCACTTCAATTGAACCAATTTTATCACCTAATTCTAAGGAATAAGCAGCATTAATCGTAGATGCAGTAATGGCTTCAGAAGGCAGTAAACCCATTTCTATGCAAGCTAAACTAATTACGGTTTGCATAGAATCACAATGACAGGAGCCAGGATTAAAATCAGTAGCAAGAGCAATTGGCAATCCAGAGTCAGTCATTTTTCTGGCTGGAGCATATCTTTTCAGCCCTAAACTGAAAGTCGTGGCCGGAAGCAAAATTGGAATTACATCTGCTTCTTTCAGCTTTTGAATTCCATTATCTAAAACAGCGACAAGGTGGTCAGCAGTAACTGCACCGATTTCTGCGGCAAGTTCTGCACCTCCGATTGGCTCTAATTCATCAGCATGCATACGAATCTTAAAGCCTAATTTTTTCGCTTCTGACAGAATTCTTCTGGATTGCTCAACATTAAAAACATGTTTCTCACAAAAAATATCACAATATTCGGCAAGATTTCGCTTTTTAACTTCCGGTAGCATTTCATCAATTAAAATCCTTATGTATTCTTCTTGATTGTTTTTATATTCTTCAGGAAATTCGTGTGCACCTAAAAAAGTGGGAATTATGTCCATTTCTGAGATTTTATCTATTTTCTGGATAGCTTCCAGCATTTTTATTTCTGACTCTACGGAAAGTCCATATCCGCTTTTTGCTTCTATAGTGGTTGTTCCCATTTCAAGCATTTTAGTTATTCTCTTCAGACCGAGTTCTACCAGTTCTGCTTTTGAAGCTTTTCTGACATCATTTATACTTGAACGAATGCCACCACCGGATTGGGAAATTTCCTGGTAAGATTTTCCAAGAATGCGTATCTCAAACTCATTTTCACGGGTTTTAACAAATATTGGATGAGTATGAGGGTCTACAAAACCAGGCATTACTACTTTTCCTGAAGCATCAATAACATTTTCGGAAATAAAATTTTCTGTAATTTCTTTTATAGTGCCAACCCCTGCTATTTTTTCACCAAGAACAGCAACAGCCCCATCTTGAATGATACCAAGATTTTGCATTTCAATACCAGTTTTGGGACTATCTGACTTAAGTGTCAATAGTTGATTTGCATTCTTGATTATTAAATCTGCTTTTTTCATATTAAAAATTCTTTGCCACAGAGACACGGAGAACACAGAGATAATTTTTACAACTCTTCAATAATCAAAGCCACAGCATAAACCTTTACACCTTCACCTTTTCCTACAAATCCCAATCCTTCCTCTCTTGTGGCTTTGATGGAGATTTGGGTTATTTCAATGTCAAGTTTATCAGCAATGTTGTATTTCATTTCTGGAATATAAATCTGTAACTTAGGTTTTTCAAGAACAATTGTTGAATCAATATTAATTATATGAAATTTTTTGTTAGCCAAAATCTTACCTGTTTCTTGTAATAAAATCAAACTGGATATATCTTTGTATTTTGAATTAGTATCTGGAAAATAGGAGCCAATATCACCAAGCGATGCTGCACCCAAAAGTGCATCAATAATGGCATGTATTAATGCATCACCATCAGAATGTCCTAAAAGTCCTTTTTCAAATGGAATTTCAACTCCACCTAAGATAAGTTTTCTATCCTTTGTTAAAGGATGAACATCGTAACCAAATCCTATTTTCATTTTTTTATTTTAATTCGACGTAGAAAAACGCTGAATATGCTGAAAAACGCTGATGAAGACATATCTTTTTTCAATGATAATCAGTGGCTTTAGGCAGAGTTCTTCTGCCCGCTATTAAACGCAAACCATTGCGAAGGTCTGACGACCATTCGCAAGGTTTTGAAATCAGCGTTATCCTGCGTGCTATTATATCTAATCCACAGTAATTGATTTTGAAACATTTTTTGGTACATCGGGATGGACGCCATGTCTGGGCACATGGAGTTTATTAAGATATTTCATCTTTTTTATACTCATTCTCAAAGCTAAAAGTTGTAATACAACAATGCTTGAGAAAACTGTTAGAAGAGTATCACCGGTTTTTGGAAGTTCAATATAACCCCATTTATAGTCTGGATGTGCAGATGGAATTGAACTAATGTTCTGGAGTAAGTCATCATTTTCTTCGGCAATAAGAAAGCTATTGGCACCCCGAATTTTATGTGTATTAATTTGCGAAATTGTTAATCTAACATCTCGCTCTTCAGGGCCAGTGATATAGATTAAAGGATAGTTTCTATATAGAGATGCAAAGAAATCAAATTCTTTAACTGCCTGTTCAAAGAGTTTCAAGGAATGAGGTAATAAATTAAAAGGTCTAACCCTATCAAAAATATAATCACCAAGCGCGGTTATCACTTTTGGAATATCTTCCTCAGTTATCACATCATCGCTTTGGGTTTCAGAGTAGATAAATTCAATTGCTTTATTATACTTTTTCATCAAAGATTCTATATTCCATATTCCAAAAACTGTATTTTCTCCCAGTATTGTATTTGGTCCGTGTTTAAATTCCGCTCCTTCTCTTCCTTCTGTATGATTCAAAACTGTTTCACGGATTTTTAAAGCGCCTTCTTGTGCAACGGGGCTTAACTTTGTTGCCAAAATATGTATGCTGGGCTCAAGAAAAATTTGTTCGGCGACATTTTCAATCTGAGCCTGGGTTGTATTAATCGTTTCGCTTATAATGTTTGGAATATAATCAAGTGTCTCAAAACGCTGAGTAATCTGTTGCTCTAATTGCTCTATTTCCTTCTTATCATACGAATTAGCCTTCATATGTTTAAGTCTAACTTCAGCGGTTCGTATTGCTAAATAATATAAAAGAGTAATTTGATTGATGTAACTTTTTGTTGCAGGCACTGCCATTTCTGGACCACATCTAATAGGCAGACAGAGTTGTGATTTCTCCTGTCCAAGAGTGGAATTTACATTATTTACAATGGCAATTCTATAAATATCTTTGCCCAATTTTTCTACATCGCTAAAAATATCTATTAAATCTTTTGTTTCGCCACTTTGACTTATGCCAATGATTATGTCCTTATCTCGCAATGACTTTGAATATTGGCCGCGGAAATCACCTGGTATAATAGGTATTATCTCAACTCCGGCGATTTCGTTAAAAAACAGGGCAGCGGTTTTGCTAGCATGATAGGAAGTACCGCAAGATGCAGCGTAAATATTACAATGTTTATCCCAGGTATTAGTTATCATTTCAAGAAAACGATCTATTTTTTTCTGAAAATTTAAAGTTTCACTCTGCTCATCAATGGCGTCCATTATTTTAGCTAATAAAAGATAGTCTTCAGAAATTTCATTCCCAATTATATCTAAAAAAACAGTTGAATTTTCGGAATAGAATTCATCTTTGGTAAAATCTGGGTCAGTAAATTTATCAAACAATTCTGGAATCTCTTTCTTGCATTCTCTTTTTATCTCTATAAAGGATTTATCAGAAAGGAAATTTTGGAAAATTTTTGTCGGTTTTTCAAAGTCAGATGTTTCGGTGATACTTTTGCAAATTGTTTGATAGTTCTTTAACACCTTACTATCTTTTAAAATGCTACAAATTTTTTTGCTGTCTTCACTTCCATTCTTTATAAATTGAATAAGCTTCCTACTACTTTCTACCTCAGCGTAAATTTCTTGTTCCATAAAATATTTAAATGGAGGTGAAAGCTTAATATCTTCAGCTCTTAACTTACTACGCTTCGGTTTAACATTTATCTTCTCACCTTCTTTGTAATGTTTATAAGTTCCATCCGCCAGACCCGATTCTATCCCCGATACATTCCCGATATATCGGGAGAGCTGGCGGATTGTTAAATCTTTTAATGCATATATTTGATATCTGTCGTGAGAAAATTCAATAAACTCATTTTCATATATTTTGATTAATACTTTTGTATAATGTAAAATTGCAGTTAAGTCAGAGGATGCAAGAATAAATCTGTTACCTTCATATTCTCCGACACCCATATAAAGACTGCTTCCAGCCTTAATTGCGTAAACAATTTCTGTAACAGGGTCAACTATTACAGCAGCATAAGAACCTTCTAACTTTTTGTTTGCCTCAATTATTGCCTTTCGCATAGAATCCTTGCGAATCTGTGGTTCTAAATGTCTTTTATCTGGAAATTTCTCAATATACATATCAAAATATTGCTCAACAGTATGAACCAGTATTTCTCCATCATTATTACTTATAACATCATGTCCTTCATCAATAAGAAACTGTTTTAATGCGCAGGTATTGGTAATATTTCCATTATGAGCCCCGTAGATATGCTTTTTGCACTTTACTTCATGAGGTTGAGAATTTTCCTTGTTAACTGAACCGAAAGTTGCCCATCTAACCTGCCCACAGAATATTTTTCCTGATAGTTTTTCTATTCCCAAAGTTTTAACAAGTTCAGAAGGTGCACCTACATCTTTCCTGACTACAATTTTTCCTTTATCATCCTGAACAATAGCACCAGTTGAGTCATAACCACGATATTCAAGACTTTTTAAAAGTTGGGCTGCTATCTTTCCCATTTTAATGGTCTGTTTGGCAAAGACTAAGCCAAGAACTCCACAACCAATTCCAATAACTGGGATTCTGATTTGAAAATCTTTTAATTTACTTAATATCTTTATTAATAATTTTTTCATATTCCTTAATTTCCATTAAAGCTTGAGTGACTTTAAAATTAATCCTTTTCTTCAATCATTTTCATCATCGTTTTTTCTGCTTGATTAATAAATCTTTCTGCATTTTTAATTTGATGTTCTGCGTCTTCTTTACTTATTTCTACAAAATCTCTATAATCCGCATCTTCTCTAATATTTTTGGCTGTTGGCAACAATTTACTCAATTCCTTAGGAAAAAATCCTTCTTTAACAATATACCTATTAAACAAGGAAATAACGCCTGAGTGTTTACTTGAATCCAACTCCTTCAATGCGAGTAATGCCTTTGTTGCGGAAAACATTGCATAATAACTTCTATTTGTAGACAATTTATAATGCCCATGTTGTAAACTATCTTTTGATTCAATAAGAATTTCCTTCGCTCGTTCCATCCTATATTTTGCTAATTCTATTCTACTCATAAAGTTACTCCTTCTTTTTCTACTTTTTCAAGGAAAAATGACTTTAACTCCTTATTTTTCTTATATTCAAAAACACTGGATACAACAGGAGATATTGGAATATCAGTTTCATAAAAATATTCAGCCGAAATGTCACTTATCTTATCTCTTACACCTTTTTTCCTTTTAACTAAAATAAAGATATCAATATCAGAATCTTTGTTAAAGTCACCTCTAACTTTAGAGCCAAAAAGTTTGATAAAAACTATCTCATTCCCTAATTTTTCTCTTAACTCTTTAACAAAAGATGATACTACCCTTGCCTCTTTTTTTGTTAAATATTTATATTTTTTTTGCATTTCAAAACCATATATTTATTCTTTCCTAATTATTCCTTAATATAGCTTCAGCAATTTTCAAATCAAACTTATCAGTTATCTTAATATTTTGGGGGGAACCCTGCAAAACAAATACATCTTCTCCAAGAATTTCCACTAATTCTGCATCATCATTTACTTTGAGTTTTTTGCTTTCCGCATTTTTATGTGCTTTATAAATTAAGTCATAATAGAATGCTTGAGGTGTAAAAATTTCCCATAACTGTTTTCTATCTAAAGTGGATATGACTCTATTCTGCTTAATTCTCTTAATGGTATTTTTTGCTGGTATGCCGAGTGTAACTGCTCTTTTTTCTTCAGTCAGTTTAACAATTTCCTGAATTTCTTTAACCTTTACGAGAGGTCTAACCCCATCGTGAATTACAACATAATCAGTTGCTTCGGGGCACATTTTTAATGCATTAAATACGGATTGTTGTCTTGTTACGCCTCCATCAACAATGATAAATTTCTTTTTAGGAAGATTATATTCAGAAAAGAGTATTTTTTCAGCAAGTTTTCTATCTTCTGAACTGATTGTGATAATTACTTTATCAAAAATTTCCGCTTTTAAAAATTTCTCTACTGTATGGACTATAATTGGTTTACCCGCAAGTGGCATAAACTGCTTTTTTATAGGTGGGTTCATCCTTTCACCTTTTCCTGCGGCTGTAATGATGGCTGATATTTTGTTTTTCATCTGAAAATAGCTTTTTTGCCACGAACCACACGAACTAATCGGTCTCGGCCAGTCTTGGCTAGGCCAAGCCTAGACAGGCGCCCAGACGGACACGAACAATATTTTGTTCATAAAATTAAATCCGTTTAAAATTGTTTACCCTGTGGAATAAAATCAAAGATTTTAATGCAAAGCATTATTCCACAGGGTGAATAATTTTCATAATCCTTTGTGTCCGATTTGTTTTCGGGACATGTATGTTTCATATGAAAATACCTTGCCACAGAGACACATCATGCCAGAGGCAGATCCGCCTTAGGCGGAGAGAACACAGAGATAATTTCTATTTCTTTTTTGATTATCCTCTGTTTCAAGCCTCTGTGTATAATTTTCATACTCCTTTGTGTCCCGATTTATCGGGACATGTATGTTTCATATGAAAATCACCTTTTTATTATTTCAATTCGGGATAAACCCGAATCTACCCACCAGTTGTCGGGTATCCCCAATTTAATTGGGGACAGGTTTATCCTGTTGCTGCAATAAAACAAGAAACTCATCTTTAATCTTGATTCATCTTTTTAGGCCCTTGTAGTTATCACTTTTTTTCACAAATTCTTTGGTGAAAAATCTTTTATAGGTCACCAAAGACCTCATCTTCAGTTTCTATATTTCCGACCTCAAAATCCTTAAAACCTTTTCTAATTGAGTTCATAAGTTCCGCATTAAGATTTATATCAATTGTTTCTATTAGCTTTATAAAATCATCAATATTGATTAATACAGACTTAATCTCATTATTTGAATAAATATATTCTACTTTAGGAATATTATACTGTCTTGTAATCTTCATAAGTTCACTTGGTAACATTGTTGTTCCTTTCTCTCCGATTGGAGTAATTTTTATAAAAAATCTAAAATTCTAGAAATTAAGTCAAGTTTCTAATATCAATTATACATCTTGCAATGCTTTCATCTAACTTTATTTGCTCAATAAGTTCTTCTTTATCTGCGAATTTTTTTTCATCACGAATTCTTCTTATAAAAAAGAGTTCTATCTCTTGCGAATAAACCTCTTTATCAAAATCAAAAATATAAGTTTCAATAAATTTTTTTCTATTATTCTTTTTTATAGTTGGTTTTTTGCCAATATTTGTTAGTCCCCACCCTTTTTTTCCTTTCAATTTAATTTTTGTAAGATACACCCCACATTGTGGAAGTAGCTTTCTTGGTTCTAATGGCTCAAGGTTCGTGGTTGGAAATCCTAATTGCCTGCCAATTTTATCGCCTGGAACGACCTTACCTAAAATAGAATAATTTCTACCTAACATTTTTTGAGCAGACTCTATTTTCCCATCTCTAATATATTCCCGAATTTTAGTGCTGGATACAATTTTCTTTCCCCTCCTTACTTCTTTTACAATATCCGTTTTATAACTATATGACTTTTCATACTTTTTCAATAGATGATAATCACCTGTTCTGTCCTTCCCAAAATGCCAATCATAACCAACTATGATTTCTTTAGCTACTAACTTATCAACAAAATACGCTTTAATAAAATCTTCAGGTGAAAGATTTGCTAACTTTGTATCAAAGTCAAGCCAGAGCACATAATCAATGCCCATATTTTTGAGAAATTCTTCTTTTTTTACCTTTTCTGTAAGGAGATATGGAAAATGCCTATTATTTAGAATTTCCAATGGGTGTGGATGATAGGTCATAACGACTGATACTCCACCAATTGCTTTTGCTCTTTTCACAAGAGTTTGCATAATCTTCTGATGTCCAAGATGCACTCCATCAAAAGTGCCAACAGTAACAACAGGATTTTTCAATTTATGCTTCATTTTGTGTATGCTTTTCATAATATCTTTTTAATTTGATGGAAACGAGTCCCAAACTTTGTTGCGTTCCCAAGCTGGGCTTGGGAACGAGAGGGGAATTGCGGCGAAAAGAAATATAATAATAAAAAGAAATTTGAATAATTTCATATAAATTATTTATTTATATTTGATACAGGATTAACCTGTATCTACCCAATTTGTTATTGGTATTATCAAATTTCCTATATTTTCCTTATTCAATTCCATCAATTTCAAAGCATCTTTTATGCGGAAATTACCAATTCGCATTCTTCTTAATTCTACTAAGTGCCCAACTGTGCCAAGTTTTTCCGCAATATCTTCTGCTAATGCTCTGATATAGGTTCCTTTAGAAACAACTGAAGAAAATTTCAAGAACGGTTTATTATACTCTAATAATTCCAATTCTTTGATTTCAACTCTCCGTGGCTCTCTTTCAATAGTTTTTCCCTTTCGCGCAAGTTTATAGAGACGAATTCCATCTTTTTTTATCGCTGAATACATTGGAGGAATTTGTCGAATTTTGCCAATAAAATTTTGGAAAACTGATTCTATTTGTGAGATTGATAACTCTGGAATAGATTTCTCCTCAATGACTTTGCCTGTTAAATCTGCCGTATCAGTTTTTTCGCTAAGTTTGATTTTTGCATAATATTCTTTTTCTAAACCAGTAAATTCAGAAATCTGTTTAGTCGCTTCTCTTCCCACAAAAACCAGTAGAACTCCAGTTGCAAATGGGTCAAGCGTGCCTGAATGACCAACTTTCTTTACTCCTGTAAGATAACGGATTTTTCTAACCACATCAAAAGATGTAATGCCTGCTGGCTTATCTATGTTCAGGATACCATTCATACACAAAATCCTAAATCCGAATTTCTAAATCCTAAATAAATTCAAAATTCAAATTCCAAATTAAAATGTGTGCCAAAAGCCTCATTTGGCATTTGACATTTGTAATTTATTTGTAATTTGATATTTGAAATTTGTCATTTTTTTTGTGGTTGATCAATTCCACAAGTTTCTCCTTTAACTTCTTTAATTCCATTTCTGTCTCAAAACCAGCTGCAAGTTTATGTCCACCGCCGCCAAATTTTTCTGCAATTTTCTGGACATTCAAATCTTTTGACCTAAGGGAAACCCGATAATGGTCAGTATTTAATTCACGAAAATAAATAACAACATCTCGTTCATTAGAAGGCTTAACCTCTTTTGAGAAACCGTCTGTCAATTCCATATCTGCATTACAACCTTTTAGCATCTTCTGGGTCGTAATGTAAAAAGCAATGCTTACATTTCGTCCTATTTTGTGGAATTCCAATGTTGACAAAGTCTTACCCAGGAGTTTCAACTCATCTGTGCTTCTATTTTCAAAGATATTAAGAGAGCAGAGATTATTATCTGCACCTATGGCAAGCAGTTCGCTCGCTACTGTAAATGTCTGGGGAGACACATTCTTATTTGCAAAATTATTGGTATCATAAATTAAGCCTGTATAAAGACAATTAGCAAATTTTCTTTTCCAATAGGATGAAAAACCTTGAATTTCTTCTTGTAAGAGCAAATAGATAATCTCGCATACTGAAGAAGCATTTGTATCAATGTAAAAAATGGTATTTGGTATCTCCTCTAATTTGTAATGATGGTCTATACATATCAACTGCTTACAGTTTTCAAATAAATTTTGAATTTTTTGTCCTGCTCTCTTTCTTTCATTATAGTCAAGCATAAAGACTATTTGATTGGTAGCGTTGGAGATTTGGGTTTCAACTTTATCTGATAAACCGAGAAAGTCATATTTATTTGAAGGAAGGTCTTGATTTATGATTCTAATACTTTTGCCATGTCCTTTTAGGAATAGATAAATGGCAAATTGTGCACCAATAGCGTCACCATCTGGATTCTCATGTGTTGTTATAACAAAATTTTGATTAGTATAAATAAGGTTTTTTAATTCAATCTTAAATTCATCTAATGTCATATTTTTTTCGTTCTTCTTCTATGAGCCTTTCTATGGAGCGAGCATTTTGAGATATTGTATCATAAACAAAATTCAATTCTGGAGTATATTTTAGGTTAAGGGATTTAGCCAATCTCATTCTGATATATTTCTTAGCTCTATCTAAACCTTTTTGAGCCAACTTTTTTCCCATATCACCATTTAAGATTGAAAAATATATTGTTGCATAATGCAAATCTGCTGAGACTTTTACATCTTTAATTACAACACCTTTTACTCTTTTATCGCGTAAATCAAACCGAACTATTTTTGCAACGGTTTGCTTAATAAGAGAACTCAATCTATTCTGACGGAATTGTGCCATTAATAATAATCCTCAATTTTAGTTATCTCAACATCCATATAAGTATCTTCAATAAAATGAATAACATCGGATAATTTTCTTTCAATATATAACATTTCATTAGCAATTATAGAAATACCGATTGTAGCATTTTTCCATTTCTCATTATTATTAATCTCAGCAATTGAAACATTATATTTATTATGGATTCTCTGTGTCATGCTTTTTACAATACTTCTTTTATTTTTTAAAGATTTTGATAAGGGCAGGTAAAGTTCAAGGATTATACTTTTTACAGGCATTAATGACTTTGTTGATTTAATGATTTGGAGATTTGGTGATTTTAATTTTAAGCTCCATAAATCGCCATACAAGCTCAAACTCCACTTGGAGGATACATACAAGACTTCCGAAATTCAGTAAATTCTTGAAAAAATTGAATTAATCAACAGACTCATTAATTTAGGTTATTCTATTTTTTTTCTTTCTTCTGTTTTTACATAAGCATCTATGATATCATCAACCTTGATGTCATTAAAGTTTTCAATAACAATTCCACATTCCTGACCTTCGTGAACTTCTTTTACTTCATTCTGAAATCTTTTAAGAGAGGCTATTCTCCCCTCGTAAATTTTGATTTCTTCACGGAAAAGTCTTACAAAGGCATCATTAATAATTTTCCCCTCCATTACATAGCATCCGGCGACAACGCCAACTTTAGATATTCTGAAGATTTGCTTAACCTTTGCTGTCCCAATAATTTCTTCGTGAATGACAGGTGCCAGTAAACCTTCAAGGGATTTTTTCACATCATCAATTGCTTCAAAAATAACATCATATAATCGTATTTCAACCTTATTGAGTTCAGCAGATTTTCTTGCTTCAGCATTTGGACGGACATGAAAGCCGATAACTATTGCATTTGAAGCTGCTGCGAGGTCTGCATCAGCCTCAACGATTCCGCCAACTGCTTTGTGAACGATATTGACTTTTATCTCTTTAGATTGTATTTTTTGAAGAGCATCGCAAATCGCTTCAACAGAACCATCAGTGTCTGCTTTTACGATAATATTAAGGACATTCAACTCACTTTGCTGAATTCGGTCAAAGAGATTATCCAAAGTTACACCTTTGCCACTTGCTATCTGTCGTTGTCTAATAATGTATTGTCTTTTAGATGTTATATCTCTTGCAATTTTTTCATCAAGCACAACATTTAAAGTATCACCTGCTTGTGGAATTCCATTTAAACCTAAAATCTGAACAACTCCAGATGGATAGCAAATAGGCACAGGTTGCATTCGTTCATCAAGCAGTAACCGAATTTTTCCAAATTGAGCACCGCATATTACGATATCACCAGTTTTTAAAACACCATTTTGCACCAATATTGTAGCTACTGGTCCCTTGCCTTTGTCCAATTTTGCCTCAACAATAACCCCTTCTGCATTACCTGAATACTTTGCTGATAATTCTTCAACCTCAGCAACTAATAAAATTGTTTCTAACAAATTATCAATTCCTTCTCCGGTTTTCGCAGAACATTCAACATACTCTACAGACCCACCCCAACCTTGCAATCTAATATTTTGCTTTACGAGTTGAACCTTCACTTTCTCTGGGTCTGCGTTAGGCAAATCAATTTTATTAATTGCTATAATTAAAGGTATATCCGCGGCTTTTGCATGGTCAATCGCTTCAATTGTTTGAGGCATAACCCCATCGTCAGCAGCTATTACAATTATAGCAATATCAGTAATATCTGCACCTCTGGCTCTCATAGCAGTGAAAGCTTCGTGGCCTGGTGTATCAATAAAAGTAATTTTTTTATTCTTAAATTCTACTTGATATGCTCCTATATGCTGAGTTATTCCACCAGACTCACCAGCAATAATATTACTTTTCCTTATGCAATCAAGTATTGATGTTTTCCCGTGGTCAACATGTCCCATAACAGCAACTACTGGTGGTCGTATTTTTATCTTTTCTTTCTTTGTCTCTTTTCGTTCTAAAGACAAAATATCCTTTCCGTATTGCTCAGCAAATTCAACTTCAAAATTAAATTCATCACAGATCATTATTAATGAATCTTTATCCAACCTTTGATTGATCGTAATCATTTTCCCAAGTTCCATAAATTTGGCAACAATTTCAATTGAATTTTTACCCATAATTTTCGCTAATTCAGAAGCTGAAGTAAATTCGTTAACAACAATTTTTTGTGTTTTCTGTTCTCCTGCTATTTTTCCTTTCTTACGCTTTTTTATTTTTACATCCTTTGTAAGCGTTGCTTTAATATTTCCTTTTATCTGTTGCTGGTCAAAAAATTTTCTTTCTCGTTCTTCACGAAGTCTTGCTTTCTTGTCTTTGTATCTAACTTTTTCTTTTTTCTTCTCTTTTACAAACTCTGATGGATACGGCTTCTTTTTTGATATGGACGGTGCTTCCTTTACCTTTGTTATTTTAGGAGATGGTTTTGTGGTCTCTGTCTTTTTTGATGGTTCTCTTGGGATTTTAGTTTCAGTACCAGCAACCTTTGCTCTTTCATATTTTTTAGACTCTTGAAATCTTTTAGAACGCAACTGCTCCTGATAGCTTTTTCTTTGCTTTTGTCTTGCGCTTGCGGCTTTCATTTGCTCAGAAAACATTTTCCGAATCTTTTCAACAGACTTTTCATCAATGTAGCTCATATGGCTTTTTACAACCACTTTCATATCTTTTAGGATTGACATCAATGCTTGTGGGGAAATTTTTAATTCTCGCGCAAACTCATAAACTCTTATTTGATCCATTTATTTCCTTTAACTATCTAAAATTATCTTAAAACCTTTGGTAAAATCTTTGTTAATAATAGCTACTAATGTCAACTTTTGTCTGCCAAAAATCTTACTTAATTCTTCATCTGGAAAAATGTAGGAAATTTGAATACCTTTTTGCTTATATATCTCACAGTTTCGTCTTAGAAAATTACTATTCTTTTTCCCGGAAAATATCAACCTGGTGTTACTGCCGGCAATACTCTTTTTCACTGCTATCCTGCCGAAAGCAACTGCTTTAGCCTTTCTTGCCAGTCTTAATAAGTTAGTTATTTTTTCTTTCTTTTTTTCATCCATTTTTCAAGTTTGTTCATACAATTTACATCTGAACAACAATAATATCCTCTGCCAGGCATTCTTTGTTTGTAATCGAAAACAATAGAATCATTTTTTATTATAAATCTTACTAAATTTGATTTCTCTCTTTTTCTTTTGCAGATAACGCAAGTCCGCTTTGGAATATGTCCTGCATTACTTGCTTTATTCACCATTTAAAAATACCTGGCAGATTCTTTAATTTTTTCAGCTATTTTTACACCAATACCTTCAATTCGGCAAAGTTCTTGCATAGAAGCAAGATGGATATCTTGAACAGAGGTATAACCCGCATTATGTAATATCATTCCAATGTTTTCAGTAACACCTTCAAGTTCAAAGACTGTGCTTGTAATTCTGCGTTCATCAGCTGAGATTTCTTCATATTCATCTTCTAATAAAACATCCAATTTATAATTAGTAAGTTTTGCAGCTAATTTGATATTTTTACCACCTTTGCCAATTGCAATATTTTTGTTTTTTTCATCAGTAATTATTTGAGCGAATTTTCCTTTATCAGCTAAATAGACCCTTTTTACCAACTCACTTCCAATACTATTCTTAATGAGTTGCTCATGATTTTCACTCCAAACAATTATATCAACCTGTTCTCCATGAAGTTCCTTTTTTATCTCTTCTATTCTCATACCTTTTGGTCCAACACAACTTCCAAATGCATCAATATTTTTGTTAGTACTATAAACAGCAACTTTGGTTCTATATCCTGGCTCTCTTACGATTTTCTTAATCACAACATCCCCGTCCAAAATTTCTGGAATCTCACTTTCAAATAATTTTATTATAAACTCTGGCCTCCTTCTTGAAAGTATTACCCTTACTCTTCCTTTTTGATGTCTAATATTAGCAATATATGCTTTAATATAATCACCGGTTTTATAAAATTCAGTCTCAACTTGCTCTTCAGTTGGGAGTAGTCCTTCTGTGAAACCTATATCAACGATATAACCATTATATTCCACTTTTTTTACAATACCGGATACAATTTGTCCTTTCTGTTTTTCATAATCAACTTTGATTTTTTTAGTTTCTGACTCCCTTATTTTGGTAATAATAGCCTGTCTTGCTGATTGAATTGTTTTCCTGCCAAATTCAGTAATAGGAATTTCAAATGGAATATAATCATCAATCTGGGCTGTTGGAATAATCTTTTGAGCATCTTTAAGATTGATTTCATCAAAATTTTTCTTAACTTCTTCAACTACCTTTGCAGATAATCTGGCAACTACTTTGTTCTCCTCAAAATCAATTTCAACAGATAGTTCACAATCTGGATTTAATTTCTTTAATAATGTTGCTTTTAAACTATCTTTAATAATATCTGCAATAACTTCTCTTTTTATCTGTTTAAGCCTTGCAAATTCATCAATAATTGCAATCAAATTAAATCCCATCTTGCTCCCTAATTCTTTTTACTTTCTTTTTTAGAGAATTCAGAGGTCCAGTTAAAAACTGTTCTTGCGTTTTTTACCTGTTCATA
Source organism: uncultured Candidatus Cloacimonadota bacterium (assembly GCA_964398885.1). Taxonomy (GTDB): domain Bacteria; phylum Cloacimonadota; class Cloacimonadia; order JGIOTU-2; family JGIOTU-2; genus JAGMCF01. Next base: position 70,897 of record CAYNOU010000002.1, read on the forward strand.
AAATATATTAATATTTTTTTTCTCATCTAATTTAATAGAGATAGAGTATTCATCAGCCGATGCAAGAATGCCTTTTACTGTCTCTATTTCATCCTTATTATTCAGATATTTAAGCTTAACCAGTTCATCTACAGCGTCAATAAAATGCTGAGGAGTTCTTAAATTTCTACTAAGACCAGGAGATGAAACTTCCAAAACATATCTTGAATCAAATATGTCTCTCATATCCAATTCATCTCCAATCTCCTGGCTAACTGCTTGGCAATCAACTAAAGTAATACCATTTTTCCGGGTTATATAGACGACCAGAGACTGATTATTACGAATTCCTCTTAATTTCCAATCATAGAGTTGCACATTCATTTTATTGCATACTTTTTTAATAATATCTTCTAAAATTTCATTATTTTTCATACTGTATTTTTCTCATACAAAAAATGCTCCGATTAATCGGAGCTAACTCGCTCTGCTTTTTGTTAATTTTGTTAGTTTATAATTTATTTGTCAAATATTATAGGATTTTTCATAGGTTCCACTGTCGCTTATTGGGAAGTAGCCCTACATAAAAAAAGACAGAATAAAAAAAATATTCTGCCTTTTTAATCTTATACTTGTCCGAAAATTAGTCAATTACCAAATTTATTATTTCAATAACATCATCTTTTTAATTTTATATTATTATCCAGGTTTATAATTTACCCATTCGATAGCTATAATCATAAGATGATTAGAAAAAGGTTGATATTTTTTGAATACGATATTATTTATTTAAAAAATATTTGTTACACAAAAGAAACTTCATTTAGCATACAGTTTTCAACGAACATTTAACATATAACAACTTCTTTTCAAATTGAATATCATTATGTTCATCATTTAGATGATTTTGTATGATATTTTTTAAGAAGAATTGATTAAAAAAAATTTAAAACTTGACACGAAAGTTAATCAGTTCTTCTAAAAACACCAAAATAAAAAATTAGAAATTTAAAAATAGTAAAAAGGAAATAATATTTTTATATTATTTTTTGTTGTTCTTTTAAGATGAAAATGATTCTATAAAAAGTTTTATGAAAAATTATTAATCGGAGGTATTTATGAAAAAGGTATTTTTGTTAGTTTTTATACTATTCTTGTTTATTTTACCATTAACATTATTTTCAATTGAAACTGGAAATATTGCAGGAAAAGTTTATATTCAAAAAACAGAAAAACCTCTTTTTCAGGCAAATGTTTATGTGGAAGATTTAAAAACAGGAATGCTAACAAAGGAAGATGGTAGTTTCATAATGAAGAATATCCCAGTTGGTATTCATACTGTAACAGTAAGTTTTATGGGATATGAAAAGTTATCTGAAGAGGTTGAAGTAAAACCTAATTTGACGACAACTGTAATATTTTCATTAAGAATGAAACCTATAGGTATCGCAGGTATTACAGTTACTGCTACCCGTGCAATAAAAAGAGAAACTCCTATTGCCTTTACTGATATTGAGATGGCAGAGATTTCTGACAAATATACAACACAGGATATGCCGCAACTACTGGAAGATGTTCCGGGATTGTTCTCAAGTACAACAGGTATTGGAGATGCACAGATAACAATGCGTGGTTTTGAAGCTGATAAAATCCAGGTTCTCATAAATGGTATTCCAGTAAATGACCCAGAAAGTCAAAATGTATATTGGTCAAACTGGACAGGTCTTTCATCTAATGTAAAATCCGTTCAGGTGCAAAAAGGCTCAGGGTCTTCACTTTATGGTTCCGGAGCTTTCGGTGGTTCCTTAAATATAGAAACAATTGGATCTATCCCGAATAGAGAATTCACTTTTAGATCATCCTTTGGTGGATATTCCACAGAAGGTGATGTCGCTGATGGTAAAGGAGAGATTACAGATTATAATCCCATAAATTATAACGCACTTTTTCGATATAATTCCGGTAATCTTTATGGTGGAAAATTCAATTATAATGTAATGTTGGAAAGAAAAGCTGGCGATTACTACCTTGCTGGCACAGACTATAATGGTTATTCTTTCGGATTAGAAACTCAAAACATAATTGGTCCGCATAAGATCAATCTTAGCTTCATTGGAGCCCCTCAATATCATAACCAGGTTTATTTCAAATCAGACAGAAATTTAATGGAAACTCTGGGTCGTGAGTATAACAGAAACAATCATGAATACCAGGAAAATTACTATTTCAAACCCCAGCTTTCACTCAGAGATGAATGGAAAATTTCTGATAAACAACTTCTGATGACAAATGTTTTTGTAACAAAAGGAAATGGTGGAGGAAAATATCTCAGCCAGGATAATTTTGATGTGGAAACTGGAGATATCAGTTTCAAGGAAATTCATTCAGCAAACGAAGAAAACATTACTTTCGGCAGACATGCTCGGTATATTTATCAAATTACTGATTCAACTATTATATTTGATGGTTACAATCCTTCTGATTCGAATTATTATGGTTACCCAACTTATAACGGTAAGATAATCACCTCCGGGGCAGACTTTTTTTCATCACCGGATAGATACGATTACAGTTGGAGAAATAATAGCATAAGTGATCATTCCCAATTGGGATTGAACACATATTATCAACATGATATAAACCCTATGTTGAAACTGGTTGTTGGTGGAGAACTGCGAAGATGGGTTGCTGATCATTACAGAAAAACAGAGAACTTCAGACATTTTAATCCTGAATTTCCAGATAGTGTGGAAACTTATGATGAAATCCAAAGACAATATGATGAAACATCTACTGTTACTAATCTATCAGGTTTTGCCCGTTTTAGCATAAAACCTATTAAAAACATAAATATCATGATTGATGGACAACTGGCAAGCTATAACTCAAAAGTAGAAGAAAATCCCATTGAAATTTATGATTTGGGAACTGGAGAACCTACCGGATATTATTTCTATTCAACCAAAGAAATTAAAGATGATGATGGAAATTTAAAATTTACGAAAGATGATTATAAGAAAACATATAACTTTTTCTCTCCGAAATTTGGTATAAACTATAATATTTCAAAATACTTTAATATAATGACAAATTATTCAATTTCCTATAAAGAACCCAGAACAATGGAATGGTACAGTGGTTATGACGGACCCGATGGAAATCAGAGGTACACACAGAATCTCGTAGGTGAAGATGCTTCTGGTTATTATGAATATTCAGAAGAAACGTTTTATGGTGAACTGAAACCGGAGAAGATCAATACAATGGAATTTGGTGTTGGTTATGATGGTATTATTTTTGATGTGAATGCTAATTATTATATTAGCGATTATATAGATAAGATTGAATATGTTGAAATTCCAATAACTAATTACTACTATGATGAGCAAAATGATTCAATATATACTGTCCAAAGGGATGAAAACCTTACATTAAATGCAGGTAAAGCACAGCACCAGGGTTTGGAATTAAGCACTTCAGTAAATTATGCTGATTTCGATTTCTCTTCTTCATTAACATTGGCAAGGTTTCGTTGGACAAAGATGAATATAGAAGAGATTTTTGGCATCAGTGCAGAAGAAATGGAAGGAAAAGTTGTTCCTTTCTCTCCTGAGAAAATGGCAAATGGTTCTATTGGATATACCTTACAAGGGTTACCAATGGATGGAAGATTGCGTATTGGTTTCACAGCTAAGTACTGGGATGACTATTATGCCAACTACACAAATGAATATGACTGCATTGAAGATTTAGATGGTGATTTTATTGCAGACACAACTTCAGTAAAAAGCACCAAGCTACCCCATTTCCTGGAATTTGGCAGCAACATCAAATATGCATTTAAGATTGGAAATAAAGATGCATTTATACGCCTGGATCTAAATAATATTACTAATCGAAAGGATAACTATTCCTCAGCAAATGTAAATAAAGACTACAATCGTGGTTATTATAATGAAGAAGGTGAATTTGTAGATGATTACCTGACTGATAACGATTATATGTATGTTACACCTGCCCCTTTGTTTAATATTTTTTTAACATTTGAAATTAAATTTTAAGTAAAATGGGTGTGTATTAAATTTAAATAAAAATCTTTAAAAGTTCCTTATGACCACCCCATAGATTAAGAAATTAAGTAATACTTCCTTAAAACAAAAAAGCCCCGAGATAGTTCGGGGCTAATTAAGTTATATAACTACTTCATTAAAATCATTTTCTTGGCAGAATGATATTGTCCTGTGTTAATTAGGTAGTAATAAATGCCACTTGAAACAGAGTTTCCATTCTCATCAGAGCCATCCCAAATAACAGTATATTCTTTTGCACTACAATTTCTATCTAAAAGTGTCCTGATTTTTTGACCACTTACATTATAAACAGCAATAGTAACATGAGATGGTTTTTTTAGAGTGAAAGCAATTTTTGTTTCTGAATAGAATGGATTCGGAAAGTTTGCTTGAAATACCGTATTAGCATTAATAGCATTATCATCAACTGAACCAGGTTCTATTAAGTCATCTGGAGTTCTGGGATTCAATCCATATTCATCATAGCTATAATCAACACAACCTCTTATTATTTCCCATACCATACCCACAGTAATTACAATAGGTGGAACAACCTCGTCTAAATAAAAGAATCCATCATCAATTTGAGCAATTCCAGTACCATCATGAACTAACCATTGTCCATATAAGTCTGGTTCTTGGATAACAGTTACATCATTCAACTCAACCAAAACACCTTCATAGGGTTCTCCAACACCCTCTGGGGCAAGGTCAGCACAAGTGATAGAAGTTGCATCAGGAATAGGATTACCTGAACTCAATAAGGTTATAGTAATGGGGTCACTATAACCAGAAATTTCAGTCATTCCATAATATTCATCTACAGTTCCTGTTACTTCTATTTCATCACCAGGAACGAGTGTTGTATCACCTGCCATATAAACAAGGATACCTTTCCAAGCACCACCTTCTGGCATTGAAATAAAAAAGTTATCCTTATAATGTGCCCATTCTATAGCAGTAACAATTCCTGAAACTGTAACTACCAGTCCATCATAAGTTGAAGGATATGTATTATCACTACCAGGTTCAGTTGTGTATTGAACCTTATAAATCGTTAAGGCAGAAAGACTTCCGACAAATAAGAATAAAACCAAAGCCATAACACACTTTTTCATAAATACCTCCGTTTTTTATTTAATTCAATTTACATTTTTTGTAAAAGAGATGTCAAGCACTTTCTGTTATATACATATTTTTTCTTGGTGAAATGCACCCACCAATAAATATAAAAATTAACCAAAACCTACCTCCCTTGAATTTGGTTAAGGGAGGTTTTTATATTAACGAAATATTATTAATTATATTGTTGAATAAATTTTATATTATTACTAAATATATAATTTCAATTTTGGTGAGCTTATCTCATAATCACCATTTTCTTAACTTGAGAATTTTCTACACCACCGAGTTTATAAAAATAAATTCCATTCTGAACTGGTATTCCATTATCATCCAGTCCATTCCAACCAACTGAACCAGAGTCGTTTTCTATCAGTAAGTTGCTGAATCCTTTAACCTTTTGTCCTTTAACATTATAAATTACAATATCTGCTTTTTGGGCCTGTTTTCTATTTAATCTATAGGAAATCACTGTAGTTGAATTAAATGGGTTTGGATAGTTTTGAATTAGTTTATATTCAGTTGAACTGATTGAGGTTTCATCAACATCTACAAAGGGTTGAGTAAGATATGAAAGATAAGAAGACATCAGAGTTGCTTTTGTATTGGGTCTGGCACCATCAATCATTGCTCCCAGAAGTGATGATGTAAAAATTGTATGATATTGACCTTCTCCGTCATAACAAACTCCACGACCTTTTTCGTCCTGAGAAATGAAAAAGAGTGTACCTTTATCAGCCCCAATCTCATCAACTGAATAATCGGAGTCAGAACCATATTGATAATTAAACTCGTAGTCTTCTGCAAATGTTCCATCTACCCCAAACAAACTCTGAACATTATAAGCATAACCATCACCATCGTAATTACAACCGAAATAGCTAAAAAGGTCAGTAAAATAATGATCAGAAGCAAAGTCTACGCCCTCAACATAAACAGCTTTACCAGAATTCAAAAAATCAACAAGCCTTTGTTGCTCGACCGAGCCAATTACTCCAGGAGGAGTAGAACCTCACCCCAAACACCAATGACCAAGTGTAACAAATATCAGGTCGTAATTTGATAGGTCTGAAGGTAAGTAAGAAAAAGTGGCATAACTTTCACCATTAGTCATCAAAGCCTGTTGTAAAGCATATTGACAACCAACATATCCTGCTCCTTCTGGATCATTTATATAAGAACCATTATCGTTATCCCAAATTAAAATTTCTAGTCCTATGACAATTTGAGGTATAATAAATAACATTATTACGAAACACAAAATTATTGAATATTGTTTAATAATTTTCATGATACACCTCTTTTTGATTTTAATATCAAAATAAAAAACAAATTAATAAAATAATTGTCAAGAAAAATCTAACGATAAGCTTTCTAATAAAAAAATTTAACCCCAAATTTCGCGGAGTAGACACAAATTCACCCTGTTAGATGTTTACTATCTAACGGGGGAACCACAAAGATAATAAGTAACTCAGTGAATTCTGTCACGCAATGTAGGGATTCTCTATGGTTAATTTCGGTTTATAGCTCTATAAATTTACTATCACTTTATTTAACAAAAATTTTTCCAGTGCCTTTGGAAATTACTTTTCCAATTTTTGAAAATCCTTGAATTCCCTTTTTCTGAAATTTGTCTATTAATTCTATACATTCATCTTCTGGAATAGAAACTAACAAACCACCAGAAGTTTGTGCATCGGATAAAAGAACTTTCTGAACATAAGAAATGGAAGAACTCCATTCTACAATTGGCTCAACAAATTTCAAATTGGATAAAGTCCCTCCAGGAATGACATTTCCAGCTGCAAATTCAACTGCGCCATTAAGGAGTTTTACCTTGTCAGCAAATACTTCAACATTCACATCACTCGCTTTAGTCATTTCAGATAAATGCCCCAATAAACCAAAACCCGTCACATCTGTGCATCCATGAACTGTAAAATCATTTAATATTTGAGATGTGTAATTATTCAAAGTTTCCATTGTCTCAACTAATTCTGTTTTTTGACTTTCAGAAAGTAATCCTCTTTTTAAAGCAGTTGATAATATTCCTGTTCCAATTGGTTTTGTAAGAAGAATTACATCACCAAGTAGCATACCTACATTTTTCCAAATTTTTTCTGGATGAACAAGACCAACTACAACCATACCATATTTCGGTTCTGTATCTTCAATAGAATGTCCACCAATAACAGTTATTCCCGCCTCTTTAGCTTTCTCATTTGCACCTTGTAAAATCTTCTCTAACACACTCATAGGTAACCGATTCGTAGGAAATCCAACTATATTCAATCCAAATAATGGTTTTGCACCCATTGCATAAATGTCACTTAAGGCATTTGCTGTAGCTATCATTCCAAAATCAAAAGGATTATCTACAATAGGAGTAAAGAAATCCACAGTAACAACAACCGCAGTATTATCATCAATTTTATAAACAGCAGCATCATCAGCAGTATTTGTACTTACTAAAATATTAGTATCAACTGGAATCGGCAATTTTTGTAATATTGTTTCCAATATCTGTGGTTCAATCTTACAAGCACATCCCATTCCGTGAGTAAAATGAGTTAATTTGATTTCTTCTCTCATATCAATTATAATATGATCTTTCTTTGCTTGAAATTTTTGCACAGTTTTAATAATAATTTCTGCTGCTTGCTCAATTTCTTCTTCAGTTGTAAATTTACCCGTAGAAAATCGAATAGTTCCCATTGAATAATCGATAGGCACATTCATAGCTTGCAAAACAGCCGAAACATCTATCCTGTCAGAATGGCACGCAGCACCAGCAGAAGCTGCAACTCCACTCATTTCAGAAAGAATAGTGTTCGCTTCGATTTTATAAAATCCTAAACTTAAAGTATTAGGCAAACCTTTTTCTGGATGCCCATTCAAACGAAAATCAAGATTTGATTCAGTGAGCTTTTCATGTAACAGGTCCCTCATCTTCTTCATATGTTTACAATTTTTATCCAGATCATTACCTGCAATTTCGCATGCTTTACCTAAGCCAACAATTTCCAATACATTTTCTGTCCCGGGACGCAAATTCTGCTCCTGATTTGCTCCATGTATTAGTTTCTGCAATCTTGTTCCTCTTTTTATATAAAGAGCACCAACACCTTTGGGTGCATATAATTTATGACCTGCAATTGAAAGGAGATCTACTCCTAATTCTTTTACATCCACTTTAATTTTGCCCATAGATTGAGCTGCATCTGTATGGAAGTAAACATTGTATTTTTTTGCAACTTTTGATATGTCTTCAATTGGCTGAATCGTTCCAACCTCATTATTTGCATGCATAATTGTAATCAAAATAGTTTGAGGAGTAATAGCTTTTTCAACATCATCTGGGTTAACCAAACCATATTCATCTACAGGTAGATATGAAATATTGAGTCCCTGTGATTCTAAATATTCACAAACTTCTATTACTGAAGGATGCTCAATTGAAGAGGTTATAATATGATTTCCCCTATCTTTATGAGACAATGCAATCCCTTTGATTGCAAAATTATTGGATTCAGAACCACCACTTGTAAAGATAATCTCATCAGAATGAGCATTAATCATATTTGCAACTTGTTTGCGTGCATTTTCAACAGCTTTTTTTGTTTGAATTCCATACCAGTGCATACTTGAAGGATTACCAAAATGATTATCTAAAAAAGGTCTCATAGCTTGTGCTACTTCAGGTGCAATTGGAGTTGTTGCATTATAATCTAAATATATTGGTTTCATAACTATCTTCCAATTTCTTTATACCCTTTTTCAGTAATAACTCTATAATCCCCTTTTCGGATGGTAATACCTTCGCTATCAAATTGGGTAAGCATCAAAAGACATATTTTACGATTCCCTTCAATCAAATCGCGGAACTCAGAAATTTTTATACCCTGAGGATTATCATTAAGATATTTTAATAGTTTTTCTCTTGCGCCATTAATAACAGAGGAATGAATAAAATTCCCATCAATATTACACAACTTCCCTTTATTTATTAGCAATCCAATAATTTGTTTTATCTTCTTATCATTATAACCTTTTTTCTCAGCAATGGAGCATAAATCAGATAAGAGTGGGGTTTTCATCCCTGAATTTTTAAAGTAATTTTCCACAAATGCTATTTGCTTCTCATCATCTTTAGATATATTTAATTTATGGGTTTTCAAAGCCCATGTATTTTGGATTTGTTTTATTTTTCCTTCATCTTCAAGCTTTTTCATAATAATTTGAATCCATTTGTCATTTGATGAATCGTTTTTCATTCCAAACAAACCGACTAATTCCTTAAAAGTTTTTCCCGTTTCTAAAAACGGATTTTTTTTATGATATTCTTTCAGATTTTCAAGAATCCTTTTTTCAGTTCTGCTTTTCTCTTCTTTTTTAAAAAGAAATATATTCTTATCTGATGATAGAATAGAAATATCTTCAGGTATAGACTTAAAAATTATCTCTCTAATTTTTTCTTCTGGTAAATTCAGTTTTTTTGCAATATATTCATAATTTAACGGATACAAACTTTTTCTAACTTCTGTAGCAATTAATTCAGATATATCACCAGAAGCAATTTTATAGAGCTTGTTAATTACATTTTCATTTCTTCTACGATGATGAAGTGGATGTGCATCAAGCACAATTCCCCCACCAAGAGTTAATTCGGACGAGGTATTTCGTAGAACAAATTTATCACCGTAAAAAGCAATACAAGGAGAATCAAGATGTATCTGAACAATACCACTTTGTCTCGGTTTCAAAATTTCTTTATCAATAAGATGTATTTTTGCTTGTGCCTGCAATGTACCCAAAAGAAATATTGCTTGTGACCATCTGCCAAAACTGCTATTGTGATTAAACAAAGTAATTTTTGCATCAATCATATCTGTTGTCTGTAAAGGCATATTAGAGATAAGCATTCCTCTTGAAAAATTTTCTTTATTCAATCCTATCAGATTCAAAGAAGCTCTATCTCCAGCAGTTATTTCCTCAACCTGGGTTCCATGACGCTCCATTCTACGAATTCTCAACTTTTTTGCATTAGGCAGAAGATAAACTTTTTCATTATCTCTTAACTTACCACTAATAACAGAGCCGTTTACAACGGTTCCAAAGCCTTTTACTGTAAATATCCTATCAATATACATTCTAAAAACATCACCAGTTGGTCGTTGTGGAATTTCTTCACTAATTTTTACTAAAAGCTGCTTTAATTCCTCAATACCATATCCTGTTTTTGATGAAACTTTTATAATTGGAAATTCTTCAAGAAAAGTTCCTTTTATAAAATCAGCAACTTCTTGTTCTACAATTTTGAGAAGCTCTTCATCTACAAGGTCAATCTTTGTTAAAGCTACAAATCCTTTTTTTATCCCAAGAATCTTCATAACATTAAGATGCTCAACTGTTTGTGGCATAATTCCACTATCTGCAGCAATAACGAGCATAACAAAATCAATTCCGCTTGCTCCTGCAACCATAGTATTCACAAAATCTTTATGACCAGGAACATCTATTATTCCAATACTCTGTCCATTTGGTAGCTCAATATGTGCGAAACCAAGATTAATGGTTATTCCTCTAATCTTTTCTTCTTTGTGAGTATCACATTCAATATTTGTTAAAGCTTTTATTAAAGCAGTTTTCCCATGGTCAATATGGCCTGCTGTTCCCATTATTAAATGTTTCATAATTTTTTACCGCGAATGTACGCTAATTTAAGCGAATATTTTTTCTTTGCCACGAATTTACCCCATGAAATCCTTCAAAGAAGGAATCCCAACACACCCGTTCTCCGTAGTCCCGATAAATCGGGACGAAGGATGAATCGGGATTATTTCACAGGGCAAGCACGAACTGGCACGAACATTTATGTATCAATGTAAAAGGCATTTTTGTATTTCTTGTGATACATAATCTATATCTTCTTCATTAATTGTTAAAACATCAAAATGGATATTTCCTTCTCTGAGAATTCCAAGTATTGGCCTTTCTAAATGCAACAATTGTTTAAACAACTTTTCTGCAAAATTTTTCGTATTATCCTTGTTAATCAGCATTACTGAATAGCTATCTAATTTTAGACGAGGAAGGGTTCCTCCGCCACAATGTGCAATACTCTCTACTATTTCAGATTGTATATGAAATTTTGCTAACTCATTTTGTAATTTTTTTGCAATATTATAAAGCTCGGATTTACTTTTTTTTAGCATCCTATAAACAGGTATTTTTGTAAAAACATCTTCATCTTTAATATAATATCGCAACACTGTGGATAAAGCGGCAATAGTCATTTTACCCACTCGGAGTGCTCGCATAAGTGGAGCTTTTGAAAGTTTAGATATTAATTCCTTTTTACCTGCGATTATCCCTGCTTGAGGACCACCAAGTATTTTATCACAACTAAAAGTAACTAAATCTGTTCCGTAGTTTAGACTGGAAACAGCATCAGGTTCATTCCCAAAATGTAAATCTTTTTGTTTTCTTATAAGTCCGGAGCCCAAATCATACATTAAAATCAGATTATATTTTCTTGCAAGCTTTGATAATTCTTTTAGTTCTACCTCTTCTGTAAAGCCTTCTATATAGTAATTTGATTTATGAACTTTTAAAATGATTCTTGTATCACCAGTAATTGCATTTTCATAATCTGATATTCTGGTTCTGTTTGTTGTGCCAACTTCAACCATTTTTGCACCGCTTGCCTTCATTATATCAGGAATCCTGAAAGAACCACCAATTTCTATCAATTCTCCACGAGATATAATTGCTTCTTTATTTTCAGCAAAAGTTTTTAAACAGAGCAGGACTCCAGCGGCATTATTATTAACCACAACTGCATCTTCTGCTTTTGTAACAAATTTAATTAATTCTGAAATGTGTTTATTTCTCTGCCCTCTTTTACCTTTATCTAAATCAAATTCTAAATTAGAATATCCAAGTATGATTGGTTCTAATTCTTTTAGAACATCTTTACCAAGTGGAGCTCTTCCAAGATTTGTATGAAGTATAATTCCAGTTGCATTGACCATTGGTTTAAGTGATTTTTTGGTTATAGATTGGATAATAACTTTAATATCCTCAATAATTTGGTTTAAGTTTTTTGCAGGCTTTGCTTTTAAAACATTTTTTCTATACTCATCCAAAATTTGTCTAATTGAATATGTAATCAAATCATTTCCAAATTTGTTTTTCAATTTCATTATTTCAGGATGATTTAATAATTTATCCACGCCGGGAATCTTTTTAAGTTCTTCTTTACACATAGTTAATCCTAAAAAATTTGCCACAGATTTAGACCAATCAAAAAAATGATTACCTTTATTTCTGTGGCAAACAATAAAATTATAAAGCCGAGAGGGCAGGAATCGAACCTGCCACAGACGGTTTTATCCGCCCACTACTGATTTTGAAGACCAGTTGGAACACCAGTTCCATCCTCTCAAATAAATTTTATGATATTATTTTATGATTCTTTGTGAGCTTATCGCATTATCACCATTTTTCTTACCTGAGATTTTTCAGAATTAGAAATTTTATAGAAATATACACCATTGCTAACTGCATTTCCATTTGTATCTGTTCCATCCCAGACAATCTCACCATAATTTCCTTCAAAAGGAAGGTTATTAAATTCTTTTACAATATCACCTTTAATATTATAAATAATGATTTTTGATTTTCTACTCGGCTTTATGTTATAAGAAATATTTGTCTCGGAGTTAAATGGATTTGGAAAATTCTGCAGCAAGCCTGAATTGTTATTTATCGCAGAATCAACACTATGTGGTTGATCAAAATATAAAGCACCCATATCTGCAACAGTTCCATCAGGGTCTGGTGGAGAAGCTGGATCTCCTGCGTCAATACACGGAGAACCTTCTAATAAACTCCAGGATGCTTCAAGACCATTGTAACTCGTTCCACTTCCTGCTGTTGGATTCTCAAACATTGGGTCTTCATTGATATTTCCAGTTCCACTATAACCACCTGATATACAAGTATAGGTTACATAAACAGTACTACCAAATAGATTGAATACATCTAAGTCGTCAATTAGGATACAATTGTTAACTGTTGCAGAAGAAGATGCAAACCACATTGCTCCATAACCATAGGTAGATTCATTATTTGCTATTGTGTTGTTAATCATAGTCGGGTTTGATGAGTTTTTTAAACTAATTGCACCAGCGAAACCTGCAGTATTATTAACGATTATATTATGAGAAATCAGAGGATTTGCATTATCACAAACAATTCCTGCACAAAGAATTGAACTTGTATTATTGGCTATTAGGTTTTTATAAATATACACACTATCTAAACCAATTACATTAATTGCTGCGCCTTTCTGGGTTGTAGTTAAATTCTCATAAATAGTGTTTTCAATAATATCAACTTTTGAATTTTCAATATCTACTGCACAATAAGTGGCATTAGTTATTTCACAATTCTGAATAAGATTGTCTTCCATAGTATTAAAGAATTGAATACCTTTCCAACTATCATTTGATGTGAAAATTATAGGACCTTTTCCAGAAGCATCAGCAACTATTTTTCCTTCAACTTTTATCTTGCTATTATTATTTGTAATTATTTGAACATCAGGTTCAATAGTAAGTTCACAGCCATCTGGAATTGATACATCATCAGTGATAGTATAAGGGCTAAAAGCTGTATTCCAGACACCAGCAACAGTTCCCGAAATATTATTACTATTAGTAACAGTGATGTAGTCCTCTTGAGTAATACTTGCACTATCAGCACCACTCCAAACAGTTAGAGATACATCATAAGATCCAACATCAGTATAAAGGAAAAATGGATTTTCTTCGTTACTGTCAATTAAGCCATCACCATCAAGATCCCAAGCCCATGTATCTGCACTACCCGCTGTACTATGGAATTGAACTCCTAATGAAGGAGGTCCTGTTTGTATACTTGCATCAAATCCTGCCATTAATCCTAAAGATGCAATCGCATCATCTAAATATGTTGAGAAATTTACATTATTCTCACCATAATATAGTTGATATTCACCACCAATAACTGCAAAGAATGGTACATAGCCATTACCATAATCCCAATATAAAGAGCTAATATCAGAAGAATGATAAAATGTACAATTATAAGGTGGAATACTCCAATCATTTTCAGATAGGAAGTAAACATGTCCACCGGGGTTATATGTTTGCCACATAGCTTCTAATTGCGGCGCCGCCGCAACACAGCCACCTCAACTATAACCTCCCCAGAAAAAGACTACCGCTTTTTCTGCGTTGATCAATTCATATATTGAATGCGGTGCTCCAGTATTATCAGTCCAACTAAAATCATCTACAACATCGCCTACTTGGTATACTGCAAACAATGAACTTGCAAATACCAAAAATGCGAAAAGGGTAATTGCTTTTTTCATCTTATACTCCTTTAATTTTATTTAATTCCATAAAATGAATTTTACACATCTTATGAAATCATTTTTTACTATATTAGTCTTTTAAATAAAATTTTGTCAAAAAATATTATAATTTTTTTAAATTTATTTATGATTGATTTTGCAATTTATCTCAAAAGTAGCATTTTTTTTGTTTCTTGATAACTCCCAACTTTTAATGAATAGAAATATATTCCGTTTGCAAGTTTTCTACCATTTGCATTTGTGCCATCCCATACAACTTCTTTAATTTTTTCCCGAGTATAATTGGGATTAATTTTTAATTCTTTTATTAGTTGCCCTTTCAGGTTGAATATTTCAACAATTGGGTCTTTATGTGTGGGTTTATCAAGATAAAATGAAATAGTTGTTGAAAAAGAAAAAGGATTGGGATAATTTTGTGATAAATTGCAAGTTAAGGGAATATTGACATCATCTATACTATTTTCTGTTGCATATGAAAAATTTATTGTATCTGGCTCACTAATTGAAGGGGACTCAAAGATGAACTGAAAGGTAAAACTTCCAGTAGAACTAACTGTTATGGTAAAATCAAGATTAAGTGTATCACCACTTACAAATTCAAATTGCCATGGCCATCCGAGCATATGGCATACTCCTGAACCATGAAGTTCATGACACCAGATCATAGACCAATCTGATGGTATATTTTGAGCTTCAACATTTACTGTGAATGTATCTGTTTGACCATTATTGATAACATAAAAAAAATCTGATGTAAAAATATAAGTGCTATCTGTATAAGGAGGTCCCACAACATTTGGATTGAATGGAATGTTAACTTCTAAGTCAGCAATGAGCAGATTTGCACAAAATAAGATTATTGATAATGTTAATATTTTTTTCATTATTCTCCTTTCATTTTTTTCTTAAAGAAATGCTGATTATTGCGTTCCCAATCCCCAATTCAATTGGGGAGGGCTTTGGGAACGAGAAATCGCTTGGTTTACTATTACTAGAAAGAAGTTGTTAATTCCAATCTAAGCCCTTTGAATCTTAATTGATATCTGCAAATTCCATTCCTGCAAACTTTCCCGCTTTTTTCTTTTCCAGCAAAAAGAATCAAATCAGTATTTTCAAATATTGGTACTTTCACTTCAGCTCCAATCCATAAAGGGTTATCCCATAATTCGTCAAGGTTTTTATAACTATATTCAGCAATAATAGAGAAGGATATATCTTTGTATACACAATCACATTGTAATAAAGGTTCATAATGAGATTCGCTTATCTCCTGGTGTTCTTTTTCAAAATACTGATATTCAGCTTTTATCATAACTGGCAATTTATGAATAAAGAAATCAAAAGAAATTTCTGGTGTTATTTCCTTTTCCCAGTTTTCCCATTCTTTATTAATTTGTTCAATTTGTGAATATGAAGTAGTTACATCAAACGAATCAAGATAATGATGCGATTCAAAATAAAGATCACTTTGCCGTATTTTAAAATTGCTGTTCCACGATTCTGAATAATTTAAGACAAATTCATCTGAGAAGTTTGGCATAAATCGTATTTCGCCCAATACCCCTTCTTCAGCTCTACCAGAAGGTGTATCAAAAAGAGGTTCAAGACTGTGGTTAACTGTTGGCACATCATTCAGTCTAAAATCAAAATTATGGTAATATTTATATCCAGAAGATAATGTAAATTTACCTAAATATGTGTTCAGATTTGCATAAATTGCTTTTCCTTCTTTTGAAATTCCATGATATTTTTTTGTTAAAGCAAATTCAGAAGTCATATCTAAAGAGCTAAAATTTAGATTAGTTCTACACCCGAGCACATCCTGCTGGTTGTATTTCTTATCAGGTTGAAGCTCTCTGAGAGATGCAAAACTTGTTCCGAATTTTACGCCTGGCAAAATCTCTTTATCAATATCAATTCCAGAAGCAATATCATTTTTTGATGGAGCGTTCTTATTTGGAAGAGCTCCATAAAAAGCCTTTACATTAAACTTATCTCCAGAACATTTTAGAGACAATCCTTCCAATCTATTATCAATATTAAAATCTTTATCCTGATAGGCTCGTAGAACAATACCAGAACCAAAAACTTCTTCAAATGTCCCTGCTTTTACGGAAAAATTATCACTATAGTAAGACACAAATCTTTCATCCCATTTATAAGAAATATTATTTGATGACAACTCAGATATTGCTGAATATCTGTCATATTTTGGAAGCCACGCTAAAAATTTCATACCAAATGAAAATTTGTTATAATCTATGCGAAAATTAAATTCATCTGAGAAATAATTCTTTAAGGAATCCTTTACTATTTTATGAACATAAATCGCTTCATTTAATCCAGAGATATTGAAATTATCAATAGCGTATAGATTAATACTAATTAATATTAAAAGAAGCACAAACAGAGAAGCAAATCTCATTCCTGACCACCTTTATTTTCCTTAATATTTTCTTTTTCGTTATCATCAATAATATTTTTTTCTTCTAAAATAATTTTCTGCTCATTTACTTCTAAACTATCAGAACCAACATTTTTATTCAACAGTTTAATTAATTGTTCTTCAAGATGAACTTCATCACCTTTCGTATATCCGGTATGGTCATAAACCATATTTCCATTTTTATCAAAAATTATTGTGCGAGGAATACTCTTAATATTAAAAAGGTTTTGCACTTCTTTATTACAATCAAACAATGTTGTAAAAGAAAATTTTTTAGATTTGACAATTGCTTTCGCTTTTGCAACAGCTCGTGGTTTATCAACCGAGATGCAGACAACATTAATTAAGGTATCATATTTTGTCTGCAATTTACTTAACTCTGGTAATTCTTTCATACAAGGACTGCAAAAAGTTGCCCAAAAATCTATTAAAACAGGTGCTTGTCCGACTAATTCAGATGATTTTACTTTCTTGCCATTAGCATCTTCTAATGTGAAATTAGGTAACACTTGCAAAGCGAATAATGAATTACAAACAACAAACACAAATAAACTTATTATCAAAATTTTCCTTTCCATATTTTCTCCAATCAATTTATCTATTTAGCAATTATTGATTCTTTAATCACATTATAGATTTTGCAAACATTATAATTATAGGGGTCAGTAATTTTTTGTACCCAAACATATAATAACAAATCATCAGGCGGATTATCAGGCATAGATAAACTAAATTCAATTGATTCTGAAAAATCCTCATTTCCGATATAATGTTCACCTTTTGCTAATACAACCTGCCTACAGGTATCACCAGAAAACTGATGAGTATAATTAGTTTTTTCTTCCACAAGGACATATTTAAGATAAAGATTATCAAAATTGATATCATCTTCAAAACGAATTTTCAACTCTCCGCACAATGAATCATTTGCGATTTCATAATTCAAACTATCTATAACAACAGATGCATTAACATCAAACAAGGGCAATAAAATATTACGGAATATTTCTTTTGAATCTGAGCTTCCTCCTGTAATTTTTATTTGACCTTGAACGAATGTATATGGTGCTGCAGGGTCAATTCCATATTGATTAAATAAATCCAAAGCCCCGATATCTAAAGGGTCGTTTAGATGATATTCTATATAATAAAACTTATCTCCATATTCTTCTTTTAAGTCATGCAGGGCTTCTTCACAATAAACACAGTTGGGACACCACATTCCTGTAATAAGTTCAACCAAAACTTTCTGTGGATTTTGGGGGGTTAATTGATTTCCAAATAGCTTATAATTATCCTGTTTCTTAATACAATATTCAATAATGGTTGTATCAACAGAAGTGCTGTCATCAGATATATTATATATAAATTTCAAACTATCGTTATTGATACCTATAATTGTTACTACAAGGTTATTTGAAATTCCATTTGATAATGATTGAAAATAATCTTCAACATCATTTTTATTCATTCCATTATTCAAATAATCATCACTATAATAATTCATTATTGACTCAATATCATCATGCAAAAGAAAAGTATATAAATCATTAGTGAAATCGTTTGTAAAATCTTCAAATGACACAACTTCAGTAGAAGTAAAATTATGTTCAAATCTATCACAAGAAATGATAAATATTATTAAAACTATCATAAAAGATGATACAATATTTTTCATTATTAAAATTCTCCCTTACTAACCATTCTCATTTAGATTATTCAAAGCATTAAGCACAATCTCTTCTGTCAATATTTTTGGAACGAGGTTTTGGTTCACTAACTAAAAAGTTATTTTGGCACGAGCACAACATAAGTAGGCAATCCAATCACTCCTAAATAATCAAGAATTTCTTTCGTTGGAGATTCTTTAAGATTTTCTGCTTTATATTTCACCAAGACATAGTCTTCAAGTTTTGCAATAACTTCATCATCCTTGAAAGTTGTAGCATCCATTACCAAACAGTTTTTACACCATGTAGCCCAGAAATCAATCATTACGGGTTTTCCTTCTTTTTTTGCTTTTTCCAGTCCTGCGGGAAGCGAATATATCCATAGGAAATTTGATGTTTGTTCGGTGACTTCAATTTGCTCTACAGACTTTACACTACCCTGAAATATCTTTACTCCTGTATAACCGTAATAAATTGCTATAACAAAAATAATAACACCAAAAATATATTTAATCCATTCCATCCATTTTCCTGGTTTAGGAAGGAATGAAAGACCAGCACCTGCAAATGGCCAGGGGATTGCCATTCCTGCACCAAGTAAAAATGGTAGCAATAGTACTGCTGAATTTCCTTTGGCATAAAGGGTTGTGGAATACAAAATGACAGAAATTAGGACAGGAGCTACACATGCTCCTGCAAGAACAGCAGCAATAACACCCAACACAAAAACAGTTATAAATTTTCCTCTGCTTTTCCTTTGTATGTTACCGCTTCTAAATTTTGAGAAATCAATTGGAATTATATCAAACATAGCAAGTGCAAGAACAATGAAAACGGCTGCAATTATAATATTAAACCAGGGAGAAGCATTAATAGCACCAAATTTTGATCCAGTTAGTACCACAATAACCCCAAGAGTTCCATAGGCTAAAGTCATTCCAAGACCATATGTCCCTCCAATTAATAATCCCCTCCCCTTCGATTCCGCTTGGGTACCAGCCCCAAGTACAGCGATTGTAATAGGTATCATTGGCAGAACACAAGGAGTAAGATTAAGTGCTATGCCTCCTAATAAAATAAGAAGAACGATTAACCAAATATTTTTCCCCGCAAATACATTTGAACTAACATCACCAGGACTTTTCGCTTTATCTAAAAAAGAAATAAATTCATTCCTCCTTTGATATCCTGCTGTAACACCTGCAATAATAAAATCATCTAATAACTTTTTTATATCGCTAAAATTTTGCTCTGTAAAAGAAGGTTTTGTAGGAACTGAGTCCTTGATTGGAGCAACATCCTCTGGTTTAGCATCATCTCCTATAGTAATAGGTAATACCAATTCAACCTCTTCAGGAAAAAGGCACAGACCCGCATCATCACAAAATTGATAGCCAGTAATGATTTTTATCTCATAATACCCGTGTTCGAAATTTTTATCAAGATTAAACAACCTTGTTAAGGTGACTTCATGATAATAAGTTATAACTCCATCTTTATCTTTTTC
>CAYNOU010000003.1:0-61090 GCA_964398885.1 uncultured Candidatus Cloacimonadota bacterium
ACAAATGGTGTTAGGATCGTTTCAATGCTTTGTGGTTAGAAAGGATTTTCAAGGGGAAAAAGTATTATTTATTGTTATTTTTGTTTTTATTTTCTCGCTCGCATTTGCGAAAAGCGATGAAATAATCGTTTCCTCGTATGTAGATAAGACTGAATTAAGTATGGATGATAACTTAATTTTTACAATAGAAATTGAATCTGAAGAGGATATTAAGACCGAACCAACCATTCCTCAATTGACGCAATTTCAGTTCGTTAGCCAATCTTCCTCAAGTTCTACTTCAATTGAATTTATAAATGGTAAGTATAGTAAAAGTCTCTCAAAAAAATTTATTTATACTTTAAGACCATTAAAGGCTGGTGAATTTACCATACCTTCAATCCTTGTTAAATATAGAAACAAGGAATATCATACAAAAATGATAAAAGTGAAAATCAAACCTTCACGATTTAATGTTGCACCGGAAGTTACTTCACCTAAGGGTACAGGGAGAGAGATATTTTTAGAAGCTGTATGTAGCAAAAAAGTTGCTTATATTGGCGAACCTATAATTGTTACTTATAAATTGTATAGTAGAAAAAATCTTGTTGGGATAAATGCAGAACAATTCCCTGAATTCTCTGGATTCATAAAAGAGGAAACATATCAAGCACAATCTATTTCATATCATCTTGAAGTAAAAAATGGTTTACAATATTATTGCTACAAAATCAGTGAATTTACCTTGTTTCCGACTCATTCAGAAAAATTTTATATTAAACCTATGGAATTGATTTGTGCATACAAAGTTCAACCTAAAAGTTTTTTTGACTTCGGCACAACAAAAAGGGTTAATGTGAGGTCTAATAAACTTATTATAGACTCAAATGACCTTCCGATACAAAACCAGCCTGCAGACTTTTCTGGAGCTGTTGGAGAATTTCATATTAATTCAAATCTTAACACTACACAAGTCAAAGCTGGTGAATCTATTACTTTGACAGTTACAATTTCAGGAAAAGGAAATATCAAGATGTTTGAACCTCCTTCTTTCCCCAAAATAAACAATATTGACACTTTTCCACCTGAAATTTCTGATATACTAACTGATTCCCACAAAACTCAGGGGGAAAAAATTATAAAATATATACTTATTCCGAACGAACCGGGTGATTATAAAATTCCTGAATTGACATTCTCTTACTTTGATCCAGAGCAAAAACAGTATAAGAAAATATCAACTGAGATACTGAAGTTCAATGTGCAAGCGAGTAATAAAATAGTTGACAAGCAATATTATAGAACTCCCAAAGGGATTGATATTCAAGGATTAGATATTTGTTTTATTAGAACAGAAAATAGCATAGAAGATTTTTCCTTTGTTTTTCAACATTTTGTTTATTGGTTATTCGTATTTATTTCTTTGTTAAGTATTTTACTTGCTCATATATACCATTTAGAAAGAAAGAAGAGATTTCAAGATAGAGCGTATCTTATGAGAAGAATGGCAAACAGAATTCTACAAAAAGATATAGTAAAAGTTAAAAAGAGTATATCAGAGCAAAAAGTAGACAAATTTTTTGTGTTAGCTGAAAATGCTTTAAAAAATTATATCGCAAATAAATTCAATATTTCATCAGGAAGCGCAAAGATAAGAGACATTATTGAGGTTCTCCATAATAAAGGTGCGGATAAAAGGCTTATCAATGATGTTAAAAATTTTTTAGTTATGACAGACCAAGCTCGTTTTGGTGGAAGTAAATATAATGAAGAAAAAATCAGAGCAGAATTAACTAATCTGGATGATATAATTCACAGAATTGGTAAAATGAAGTTTAGGAGAAATAAGTGAAAAAGGTAATTTTGTTAATTATTTTATTTTTTATTAATTTGCAACTACTTGCCGGATATGACATTTCAAAAGCTAACAACGCATATCAAAATCAGGAATATGAAAAAGCAAGAGATTCTTATGGAGAGTTGGTGAAAAAAGGGATAAAGAATTTTAATCTGTTCTATAATTTAGGTAATATATATTTCAAACTTGAAGAGTTTGGATTAGCAAGATTATTCTATGAAAGAGCTGCAAAGTTTAGCCCTTTAGATAAAGACCTCAATTTTAATTTGGAATTATTGAAATCAAGACTTAAAGATAAGGAAGAAACTAAAGAAACTTTTTTTTCGCATATTTTTAAAAAAATATATTACTTACTTTCAATAAATATGCTTGCAATCTTTGTGTTAATATGTTTCATTTTAATAATGTTTACGATTGTACTGGTGATTTTAGCTAATAAATCGTCAACCAAAAAAGTCATGAAAGTTTTTATGGTAGTTCTTTCAATCCTTTTTATGATATTTTTAATATTTACTGTTGCAAGATTGCACGAATTTCATAATAAGGATTTCGCAGTAATTATTAATGAAACAGTTTTTGCATATAGTGGACCCAGTAAAGACTTTCAACAGGTTTTTACTATACATGAAGGACTAAAAGTTAGGATTGAAAAATTTGATAAAGATTGGCTTTTGATAAAATTGCAGTCTGGGAATGGTGGATGGATTGAGAAAGAAAGAATAAAAATTATATAAAATTTCATCTGAGTTCCCGACAAGTCGGGATTCACATGTATGTTTCATCTCTAATCGTAAATAAATAGAGAATCTAAATATTAATGTAAATTGCTATGCTTGTATTATCAATAGTTTTAGTTATATTTATAATCTATGCCATTTTTGAATATCAGCGTCAACAAAGGTATAGAAAGAATATTCCATTAGTAATTCATGTAAATGGCACTCGTGGCAAATCAAGTGTTACAAGATTAATAGCAGCTGGTTTACAAGCAGGAAACATAAAAACAATTGCAAAAACAACAGGTTCCGCTCCAAGAATAATTTTGGAGAATGGAAATGAAATTCCTATTATCCGATATTTTGGACCAAATATTAAGGAACAATTAAAGATATTCAGATTTGCTTCTAAAAGAAATATAGATGCACTGGTTCTTGAATGTATGGCAATTAATCCTGAATATCAATGGATAACTGAACAGAAGATAACCAAATCCGATATTGGGGTGATTACCAATATAAGACCTGATCATCTTGATGTGATGGGACCAGGAATAAAAAATGTTGCATATTCAATATGTAATACATTACCTAAAAATGGAAAAGCTTTTACAAGTGAGCAAAAGCTATTTCCTATAATGAAAAAAGTTGCTGAGAAGCAAAATATTGATCTGCAATATGTGGAGAGTAATTATGTGTCTGATGAAGATATGAAAGGATTTCCATATATTGAACATAAAGAGAATGTGGCTTTGGCATGGGAAGTTTGTAACAGCTGTGGTGTTAAAAAGGAGATTGCTCTTAATGGTATGAAAAAAGTAAATCCTGATATTGGAGCTACAAAATTATTTTTGTTAAAGGATAAAACCAAGGAAATCTATTTTGCTCATTCTTTTGCTGCCAATGATCCTGAATCAACGAAGTTTGTTATGAATTACATAAAAAATATGGACATAGATATTGAATATACTGGAATTATATTAAATACTCGGGCTGACCGAATGTTTCGTTCAAAACAGTTGATTAAGATGCTTAGTGAAATTAAATTTAATATGCTTTATTTGATTGGCGAGGAAACTGCAAGAATACAATCCTATGCTTTAAAACACAAGATCTATTCAGATAAAATTTGTAATCTTGGCTGGATTGAAGGAGAAAATCTTATTAAACAAGTATTAAAAGTTAAATCACGAAAAATATTATTAATTGGAATTGGAAATATTGGAGGGAATGGCAGAATTATAGTAAAATATTTCAGTGAAAAGCAAGGCAATAAGCCACAAGAACACACCCTTTCTCCGTCCCGATATAATCGGGACTGCGAAGCCCGCCTGCCAAGCCTTGGCGGGCAGGGGTGAACAAAAGAGCACAAAAGTAATTTTTGATTTTAGTGAATTTTCGTGTTAATTTGCTTGCCTTGCCGTAGTTCGACGAAGGCAGGTGGCTGAAGTTCCTAAGGAGAACAAAATGTTTGAAGTTTCAGTTGGTTTTGGGGTAATTATCAGTCTTTTCTTTTTAGAAACATTTGGTGTTGCAGCTGGCGGAATAGTTGTATGCGGTTATATTGCAATGTATCTGCATCAGCCGTGGACTATCTTTGCAACTTTACTGATCAGTTTTATTGTTTATGGAATTGTTAAATTGCTTGGTTCATTTATGTTTATTTATGGAAGAAGACGGATGGTGATTTCCGTTCTTCTTGGATTTATATTTGGATGGATTGCAAGAAGTTATGGCTTATTTTCGTCACTACCAGGTGATTATGCTGTTCAGGTTATTGGTTATATCATTCCGGGGTTAATTGCAAATTCAATGGACAGACAGGGAATTGTTCCAACTCTAACTGTGATGGGTATCGCTGCAGTAATAGTAAGATTTATATTGATAATTGTTTTTGATGGGAAATTAATTGGGTAATTAGAATACAAAGAACTTAAAGTATTTTACTTAATGGTTTTTAAGGATTCTTTAAAAATAGATATATTCTTTGTACCTTAGTGTCCCCGCGGACGCGGGGATTGTGGTGTGAAAAAGAGGTGTAAAATGTTTATTCCAAGTGCAAAATCTAAACTAAGTTTAATCATTCTTTTGCTCATAGCGATAATTCTTTTTATCTGGTCCTTCAAAAGTCGTGTATTTATTAAAGAAAAGTATTTTGAAGAAAAGCTTGCTGCTGCAAAATTAATGAAAGAATCTGAAGAAATAATCCGCAAATATCGGTTGAGTCAAAATATATTCATTGATGAGCAGAATGACCCCAATAAGACAGCTTTAATTGGAGAGAAAGAAACTGAGATAACAACGGATAGGGGAAGTTTACTGGCAAAGCTAACAACACTAAATCCGAATTTTGCTGCTGTAATAGTTGATTATTTTAAAAAGGCAAAATTGAAAAAGAGCGATTTGATTGCAATCAGTTGCACAGGTTCTATGCCTGCTTTAAACATTGCAGTGATGAGTGCTGCTAAAGTATTGGATTTAGATCTAGTTATTATAAGCTCGGTTGGAGCCTCTATGTTTGGATCAACTGATCCTGATTTTACCTGGTTGGATATTGAAACTCTACTTTATGATAAAGGTATATTTCCATACAAAAGTATTGCAGCTTCCCTCGGTGGTGGAAGAGATTTAGGAAGAGGATTAAGCAAACTCGGCAGAGATTTGATAATAAAAGCAATTAAAAGAAATAATATTCAATTGGTTAGAGAAAGTAGTCTTGAGAAAAATGTTGAAGAAAAAATGTCACTATTTTCAAACTATTCAAATAATGAGATTAAATTATATGTTAACATCGGTGGTGGATTATCCAGTCTTGGTGATGCAATAAATGGCAAACTTTTATCACCTGGTTTGCATAGGTATATTTCCACAAAAAATATTCCAATCAAGGGGACTATGTTTTTATTCGCTGAAAAAGGGGTTCCCATTATTCATTTACTTGATATTCCTAAAATAGCCGAAATATATGACTTACCAATTGCACCAGTTCCTTTACCCGAACCTGGAATTGGAAAGGTTTTTGTGGAAGAACATTACAGTACAACTGTTGCAGCAATTTCACTTGCTATTATGGTAATATTAATCTTAATTGTAATACTCTTTGACCACAAGCAACAACGATTTAAAGAAGAGGAAATTAATGTTTCCAATAAGGATTAATCTATGAAAAATAAATTTATATTTATATTGATTTTTTGTATTCTAATGTTTGATGCTGTTCTTGCAAAGAATAATATTTCAAAAATTAAATATGTAAGGACTACAAACGAATTTTCAATCTTCAATTCAAAAGCAAGTAAAATTATAAAATACTTTCTTATACTTCCAGAAGAAGAAATAAAGATAAAAACTTCAAATATAGATAGTTTAAAAATATATTCAAGACTAATTTTAGAAGAAGATTACAAACTAAGTTATAAGTATCTATTCATTATCAATGGCGAAGAAAAGGAAGTTGAAAGGTCTGCCAGAGTTAGTGATGTATCCAGAGGATTGGCTGGTGAAAAAATTTCAACCTTTAATAAATATGTATTCAAATTTGATAAAGATATCAATAATATTGTTATAAGAAATATTTCAAATCAGAAATTACTTATTAAGACTTGTGATAACACAATAAGAACAAAAAATATTGAAAATGAGTATATTGCTATAAGTCCACAGAATAGTTATGATGTAAGAGTTTTGCTTATTAATGATAAAGAATATACATATTATATTCCAAAATCAAGAGAGATAAGATTACTCCTTGAAGGTCCTGTTTTGTTAAAAATTATTAGTCGTTTAGTTTTTGATAATCCAATTGTGAAAAAATATAATTATAGGTTTGAATTGTATGACAATGAAGAATTGCTAACCATTTTTCAGGAAGAAGCTCATAAATCTGCTAAAGCAGTTTTTGCAGATTATAAAGATAAGATACCTTCAACTGGTGATGTGAATATTGTTAAGCTTTCTAAAGGAATACATCATATTACTATTAAGGATTGCGATGCAAATCGTGAGTTGATTTTCAGATTTTATATAAATAAATCTGCAGTGGGAGTGATAGAAGAATGACAAATGGAATTCCTTCCTTCTCCGTTCCCAATCCCCAATTCAATTGGGGAGGGCGTTGGGAACGAGACGCACGGAGTAGAATGGTAGAAGAATGATAAAAAGAATTCTTTTCTTATTTTTTTTTATTGCAATATCTGAACCTTCCTTTGCAGAGTTCAACAATATTTCTCTGCTCAACAAAATTGAAATAGAAAATCATTACGACAGCAACATAATAAAACTTTCGTCAAAAAGCATTGATGATTTCAAACATTCCGTAAATCCTGCCAAATTCCATATTAACTCTGTGGATGATATTGTTACATCTGTTAGATACGAATTGGGAATTAAACACAGATTAATTACAGGACATACACAAATTGATAGGATAATTTTTAAGTATAACAAATTTTGGAATAATAGCATAAAAAATTATCACTATTTTGGTGCAGAGCTAAAACAATATTTCAGCCGAAATTTTAATATTTCACTCAAATACCTTTATTTTCCACATATTTATATAAACCATTATAATAGCCTACTTGACGATGAAAATATTTATAGAAGATTTTCATATTCAAAGAATATTTATCGTTCTGGTTTTAATTTAAAATTGATAGATTTAATTCATTTTGGGTATCAATTTGAATATTCACAGAATTATTATAACAAATATTTTGGTGAATATAATTCGGATAATTTTAAGCATACCTTTTCTATCACATCTTTTCCTTATGAGAATCTTATATTAAAGTTTAGATACTCTTACGAACAATCGTCTGCAAAGCCAGATAAAGCTTATAATGATATTACAGGTATGAACGAAATCAGAGACCCATCTTATGAATCTGATGTTTATTATGGGTCTATCACTATTCCAATAAGAACTTTTGATTTTGCAAAAGATTTAAGATTATTTACATCACTTGAATTTGAGAATAGATTTTTTCAATCTCAATATTCACAAACTATAGACCCATATCATTCTGGGAGAAAGGATAACATATTCAGGTTTGAAACAAGTCTTATTTATCCTATATTTTACATTTTGGATTTAAAATGTTTTTACATGTATGAAACGAGAAATGTTTCTTCACCTGCTGGTAGTGATGTGGAAGATGAGAAGGAATATTCTGTGAAGAAAGTTGGGTGCTCAATTGGTATTAAGTTTTAATGGATAGTCTCTCTATAGTTTGTTCGAGCATAATAATCAATTCATAAATTATAAAAATTAAGTTCAGAATATATAGGTGAACTTGAAAAAGTTTGGGAATTCTTGACAGAAATTGAAGCAATTCTATCTTTAATAATTGAAATTGTAAAGTCATCATTTATTTATGTAATGATATTTTTAATAAGGAGATTAATAGTATGGGAAGAAAACAGGATGCGATAACAGAAATATTTAAGATATGTAAACAGAAAGGCAATTTTGTTTTCGATAATATGCTGGTAAAGCAAGTATGTAAAGAATATGGATTTGGGAATCCATTTGACGCAACAAAGCTTGACGATACTTCAAAATTTCCACAGATTTTGTTTGATGAAGACTATTTTATTTTGCATCTGGGGATGGGGAGACATAAGTTTGTTAAAGGAATAAAGAATGGTTTTCATTCTTTTGAAGAGATTGACAGCGATAATATCTTCGATTGGAAATATAGGAAAAGTATTCTAAATGAGTTTGATACAAGTGAATCAAATATATTATCCGTAGCAAGCAACCAGAGGATAATACATGATTTCCTTTACGAAGATATAGTAGCCAGTCCAAAGGTTTACAACGCGAGACGGACAAAGATGAATTTGTCCTATCGTGTTGCAGAAGAGGAAATTCAGGCACAGAATCTTCAAATGGAAATAGACTTAACGATGGAATTACGAGGAGTAATAACAATTTTTGAGGGGAAGAACGGTTTCCTTGAAGATTTTGCAGTTTATCAACTTTTTCATCCTTTCAAATATTACTCTGTGTTAAAGAGGAAAAAGAGATTGGATATAAAAATGATTACAAGTTGCTACATCTTAAGAAAGAGGGATAAAGGCACTTCTGTCCTTAGGTTATACAATTACACCTTTGAGGACGAAAACGATATAAGTTCAATAAAATTGTTGAAGAATGCTCAATATAATCTTATGAAGAGGTAGCAAAATGAATAATAACTCTAATATAAAAAAATATTTAGATCAGGTATTTTTAGAGGACATTATGAATCTCTTAAAAGAATTGCCTGACAAAAGTGTTGATATGATTAATGGGGACCCAGATTATAATGTTGGCATAAAGTATGGTTATAAGTCTTATACAAAAAGTTTTGATGAGTATATTGAATGGTATGTTGAGTTGGCAAAAGAATCTCTGAGAGTATTAAAAGATACAGGGAATATGTTTTTAATAAATTATCCTAAACAGAACGCTTATTTAAGGGTAAAATATTTGGATAAAGTATGCTATGAGGTCTCCGATTATGTCTGGGCATACAATACTAATGTTGGACACACCCCAAAGCGTTTTACAACAGCCCATAGAAGTATACTTCATTGTCGTAAAACAAAAAACAATAAATTTTACAAAGAGAATGTAGCAGTTCCTTATAAAAATCCTACAGATAAACGAATCTTGAAGAATTTAGCAAACGGTTCTAAAGGCAGGATGCCATACGACTGGTTCTATTTTGATTTAGTTAAAAATGTCAGTAAAGAGAAAACCTTTCATGTTTGCCAGATTCCACAAAAGCTTTCTGAAATGTTAATCAAATCTTGCACAATGCACAATGATATTGTTTTGGTACTTTTTGGTGGAAGTGGTTCTGAAATTGAAATATGTAAGAGTCTTCATAGACAATACATTTCTGCTGAAATCGATGAAAAATATTATAAACTAATTCTTGATAGACTAAATAAAGGTGGTATTGAAGAGAAGTATAGATTAAAGACGAAAAAATATGAAGTTGAAAATATCAGTGCCCAACCTACTTTTCTTGAAAAACAAGCAAAATATTTAATAGATAAGCGACACAAAGACAGAAATAAATAGAAAATTTTATTATGTAATACTACCTAAAGAGACTTAATTAACATCTTACTGTTGTACCAAACATCATTTAATAGACGTACAAAATAGTTACTACATTATGAAGAATATAAAATCCTATATTTACAAAAAACTTGACACATGAAAAATCTAAAAAAAAATAGAATAAAATAAATCTACAAAAGGAGTTATCATGAAACAAAACATTATTATTTTGTTATTGTTATTAAGCATTCCCATTTCATTATTTGGTGGAGAATTCTTAATATCAGGTGGAGCTTTTAGCCATACTTATCCAGTTGTCTCTTTTGGGCATGAAAATTATCAAGTTACATGGGTAGATAAAAGAACTGGCTCATATAATTATGGCTTTTGGGGTAGAATGATTGATTCAAATGGTAATCTTGTTGGGGAAGAGAATGAGATTGTTGGGTCATATAGTAATCTTTCATTTATGCCAGATATTGAAACCGATGGCACAAATTATTTGTTTGCTTGGACAAGATATAGAAGTTCATCTGGACCTGGTGATGTTTATGGAATACTAATATCCCAGACAGGAACACCGATTGGAACAAAATTTCGTATCTCATTAGGAAATACAATTAATGCAAGTTTCCCGAATATTGCATGGGATGGAACAAATTATCTTGTTGTGTGGCAGTTAGGCTTCCCAAGTCAAGACCCAATTATTCAGGGACAATTCATATCTTCAACTGGACTGTTGGTTGGTAATAATTTTACAATCAGACCTTCCAGTATTCCTTCAACCGCAAATCAAATATATCCTGCTGTTGCATTTAGTGGAACAAACTATTTAGTTGTCTGGGATGATGACAGAATCGATGGAGATGATAGAAATATATATGGACAATTTGTTGGAACTGATGGTTCACTTATTGGTGACGGTTTCTCAATTTCAGTTGAAACAAATGACCAGATGTTAGTAGACCTTGCGTTTAGTGGCACAAATTTTCTTGCTGTTTGGAAAGACGGCAGATATGATGTTTATGATGAATCAATTTTTGGACAACTAATCTCACCAGATGGAACATTAATAGGTGGTAACTTTGCAATTGGAGATACCTCTGTTGATGAAGAAAATTCATGGCCTTCAGTTGCATCCTCTGGAAATTCATTCCTTGTTTCCTGGGACCAAGCAATAACAGTAAAAGACGAAACACAACCCTCTTTTTCAAAAAGACTAATGATGCAGCAAGCTGGTGTTGAATATACCAGACCCACTATTTGGTGGGATGTTTATGCACAAAAAGTAAGTCTTACTGGTGATTTGATTGATAATAATATACCCATTTGCACAGAAGTATATCACCAATCTGATTCTTATATTGCATCTGATGGTGATGATTATCTTGTTGTTTGGGATGACTCAAGAAATGGTAATCAATATTCTGTTATTTATGGTTCTATAGTTGCTGATTCAATTCAAGTTAGTATTACTGAAGAAGTAAATAACAATTCAATTGATATCTTTGCAGAACCAAATCCTGCTACTACTGAATTATCAATCAAATATAACCTTACTAAACAAGAGAATGTTGAATTAAACATTTACAATATTAAAGGCGAAAAAATTAGAACAATTAATAATGGTTTCCAAAATGTTGGTTTTAACCAAATTCATTGGAATTTAAAGGATGATAACAACAATATCGTCCCCAATGGTGTTTATCTTTATCAAGTAAAAACTCGTGATTATATAAAAACCAGTAAGATAGTTGTAATAAGATAAATAAAGTCCTTTTAATAAAATAATGGCACATTGAAAATATTCTATGTGTCATTATTTTTATGCTTATAAATATGAAACAGACAGCTTTAGCATTATTCTCTGGTGGATTAGATAGTATATTAGCGGTAAGAATTATCCAAAAACTTGAAATAACGATTATCCCGGTTTGCTTTTCATCACCTTTTTTTGATTGTAAGAAAGCAGAGAAATCCGCAGAAATGCTTGGATTGAAATCGCAAATCAGAGAATTGGGAGAGGAATATTTAAACATCATTAAAAATCCTAAATATGGATATGGAAAACACCTTAATCCCTGTATTGACTGCCATGCATTTATGTATCATAAATTGGGTGAGATGATGCCAGAATTTAAAGCCAATTTTCTGATTTCTGGCGAGGTTTTAGGACAGCGACCAAAATCACAATCCATTACTGGACTGAATACTGTCGCTAACCATAGTGGATATAAAGATTTTATTGTTAGACCTCTTTGCCAAAAACTTCTTCAAGATACAAAACCTATTAGGGAAGGCTGGATTGACAAAGAGGAATTATATGATATTCAAGGTAAAAGTAGAAAAAGACAGATGGAATTGGTAAAAGAATTTAAAATTAGAGATTATCCATCACCTGCAGGTGGTTGTTTGCTTACTGATAAAGGATATTGTAAAAGATTGCAGGATTTGATTGATTATGATATGTATGATTTAAGATTTATCAAATTTTTAAATATTGGGCGACATTTCCGAATTTCAAAAAATACCAAACTCATATTAGGTCGCAAAAAAAGTGATAATGAAAAACTAAATAATTTTATTACTGATGATTTAATAACTCTAGGAGCTGAAAATTTTCCGGGACCTCTTGGGGTGATAAATTGTAAAAAAGAGTTGAACATTGACGAAATTAAATTATCTGCCCAAATTCTCTTAAGGTATATAACAAAGATTAAAAGCAAAAGTAATGTGAGAATTAGCATGGGAAAAGTTCAGAATAAAGTAATAAAGGTAGAAAAGTTGCAATCTGGATTGGAGAAGAAATATTTGATAAATTAGAATTTAAGGCTTGTAAAACTTTAGACCCTCATAAAAGAAGCGAATTTCTTGACAAATTTATTGCATATATTCAAGTTTTTATTAAAATTCTTAACAAGAAAGTCAAATGCACATAGATGATATTATTGAAGCTATCCGAACTAATAGAATTCGGATTACTGACCATGCTGATGAAGAAGCTCATGCTGATAATCTTACTTTTGAAGAAATTTTCTTTTCTGTAATCCAAGGAGAAATCATTGAGGATTATCCAAACGATAGACCCTATCCAAGCTGTCTAATATTTGGTCAGAATTTCAGTGGAGAACCAATCCACAGTGTTTGGGCATATAATGAAGAAAATAAATGGACTGTATTAATTACTGTTTATAGACCTGACCCAAACAGATGGATTAATTGGCGGGAAAGGAGAAAATAATATGATGCCTTTTAATAAATGTCCTGTATGTGGTGGTGAATTGGTAGAGAGAGAGGTCGAGAAACTTGTCCGGGGTGGCAATAATATTGCTGTGATTAAAGTTAAGGCAGAGGTTTGCCTTCATTGTGGTGAACGCCTTTATTCCCAGGAAACGGTTAAGCAATTTGAAGAAATTAGAGCAAAATTAGAGCGACAAGAAGTAAAAAACTTTCAACTCTTAGGACAATCTTTCAAAGTAGCATAACAAAAATATTATACAAATGATTTACATTTTGTAATGTCCCGATATATCGGGATCCTCATTTACCCCCTCAATCGGGGATGATTGATTTGCACATTTTATAAAATAGAGGAATTGGAAAACCCATTACATTAAAATAGCAACCTTCAATTTTATTTATAAACTGGCTTCCAAATCCTTGAATTCCATAAGCCCCTGCTTTGTCCATCGGTTCATTTGTATTTAAATATTCTTCTATATCAGGTTCTGAGATTTTGTTGAAACATATCTTTGTCCTTTCTATATCTGATATTTTATCCCTTCTTATACATATTGAAATACCACTTAATACAATATGACAATTCCCGGAAAGGTTTTGTAAAAATTTTTTAGCTTCTTTGCGATTTTTCGGTTTCCTTAATATTTTATTATCAATTAATACAATAGTATCAACGCCGATTACAAAAGAATCTGGATGTGTTTTAAAAACTTTGTCTGCTTTTTTCATTGAATAATGAAGGACAAAATCTTCAGGAGACATTCCATTTTCAACTTCCTCAATATCTGAAGATATTTGACGGAATTTAAGACCAATTTGATGGAGAAGAAATGCTCGTCTTGGAGATTTTGAAGCCAGAATTATATCTTCGTTTCTTAATAAATTATGAAGCATTTATTATTATCTGGGTTTGTAACTAATTTACTAATTTACCAATTTACCCCGTTAGATAATTTATAAGAAAATTTATAACTCTTTTTTATATCCACCAATTGGCTGATAGTATAATATTTATATAAAAACATAAATATCTAACGGGGTGAACTAATTCAACTAATTTCCGCCAAAGGCGGATCCGCCTTCGGCGGACAACCAGTTTAACCAATTAACTTATCTATAATTTCCTTTAGAGTCTTTTCTATTTCTTCAAAATTGCAAATTATCCTTTCTCCAGTTTTTCTAATTTTGAACTCAACCTTTTTATATTTGAAATTTTTCTGACCAACAATTATCTGGATTGGTATTCCAATCAAATCTGCTTCTTTGAATTTGATACCAGGGCTTACATCTCTGTCATCAAAAAGAATCTCAATATTAATATTTTGAATTTTTTGATAAAGGGTATCACAAAATTTTGTTATCTTTTTATCTTCAGTGGTGAGATTTATCAATTCCACTTGATACGGAGCGATTGAAATAGGCCAGATAATGCCATCCTTGTCATAGTTTTGTTCAATTGCAGCAGCCATTGTGCGAGTAATTCCTATTCCGTAACAACCCATTTGATAGGGGATAGCATCTCCATTTTCCGCTGTATAAGTAGCATTCATTGCTTTGCTGTATTTATCTCCGAGTTGGAATATTTGTCCCACTTCAATGCCACGAAAGGATGTCATAGGTTTGCCACACTTAGGACAGGGATCACCTTCTTTTGCAAGG
The DNA here is from genome assembly GCA_964398885.1 of uncultured Candidatus Cloacimonadota bacterium. Taxonomy (GTDB): domain Bacteria; phylum Cloacimonadota; class Cloacimonadia; order JGIOTU-2; family JGIOTU-2; genus JAGMCF01. The sequence goes on from CAYNOU010000003.1 coordinate 14,510, forward strand.
ATGAAATCAGAATATTCTGTAATATTTGCATCTCTTTCAAGGTTTACATTTTTGTAGTGATAATCTTTTTCATCAGCACCAGCAACCATATTCCTCATTTCTTTTAGATTTATATCAGCATAAATTTGAATATTTTTTTTGCCAACTGGACCGACAAAGCCAGCAGTAGAACTTGTAAACCTTGCTATTTCCTCTTCTGTAGCAAATTCCAATTCTGTAGATTTTTCGTCCTTCGTCCCGATTATATCGGGACTACGGAGAATGGATAAGAAATTTGCAACTTTTACATTGTTGATTTCTCTATCACCTCGTATTAGAATAGCGACAAATTTATCATTAGATTTATATATGATTGTTTTAAGAAGTTGTTTTTTATCAATCTTAAGAAATTTACTGACTTCATCTGCTGATTTCTTATTTGGAGTGTGAACTTTTTCAAGATTTTTCATTTCTTCGTTTGAATTATTTTTCAAAGGAGCAATTTTGCAATTTTCTCTTGTTGCCGCATATCCACATTTACAGTGCAACACCTCTGATTCACCAGTTTCAGCCAGAACCATAAATTCATGAGAAAGCGACCCCCCAATTGGACCAACATCAGCTTCAACAGCAACAGTTTTTAAACCACATCTTTCAAAAATTCGTGTATAGGCTTTGTGCATTTCATCATAAGTTTTTAGCAAGCATTCTTTATCCTTATGAAAACTATACGCATCCTTCATAATGAATTCACGAGCACGCATTACTCCAAAGCGAGGGCGGATTTCGTCACGAAACTTCGTCTGAATTTGATATAAATTTATAGGTAATTCTTTATAAGATTTTATTTCGTTTTTTGCGAGAATAGTAATTACTTCCTCATGCGTGGGTCCAAGAGCGAATTCTCGGTTATGTCTATCTCTCATTCGCATCAATTCAGGTCCATAAACATCCCATCTACCAGATTGTTTCCATATTTCCTTTGGATGTAAAACTGGCATAAGTATCTCTTCACAACCAATCTTATTGAGTTCTTCTCTGACAATACTTTCAATTTTGTTTATAACTCTTTTTGTTAATGGTAAATAGGAGTATATTCCAGAACCCAATTTCCTTAACATCCCACTGCGAATCATAAGTCTGTGACTGGGAATTTCAGCCTCTGCAGGAATCTCTTTAAGTGTAGGAATAAATGCTTTGGAAAATCGCATTAATGCCTCCAATTTAATATTATTAAACATAAATCATCCTAATTAAAATTGATGTCAAGAAATGCTCCATAAGAACAACTTAATTTCAACTTATAATGAAATAATCTTGACGGTAAATTATTTTTCGAGAAATTTATCTTTAATCAATAAAATTCAATCTATCGAAAATCAAAATTGTCGTAGATAGAAAGACAAATTTAAAGAAAAAAGGCACTTATGAAGTATAAAATATTTACGATTTTGTTTTTACTTTTAGCCACTTCTCTATTTGCAAAAGAGATAGAAATATCAAGTGATAAAAATATTTTACAACTAACAGGAAGTTTTACAATAAATAATTTTATTTCCAGAAAAGTTAAAGGAGTAGAATATACTCAATTAGAAATCCCTAACTGTAGTAAAGGTGGAAAGATAGGGGAAGCCGAACTACCTGTATATAGTAAACTTGTAACCTTGCCTGAAACTGGAAATTATGTTCCCAAAAACTTGAAATACGATTTTAATGAAATCATACTTAACAAAAATATTGTGTTTGTGGGTTGGGAAGATAATAGACAAGTGAAGAATGACTATTACAATAAAAACGAATGGTTTCCCAAGGAGATTGTAACTATAAGCAAACCCTGTATAATGCGTGGTTATAGATTCTCACAAATTTCAATATCTGCTGTGCAATATAATCCTGCTATGAATAAACTAAGAATACTTCGAGATATTAATGCAGAATTTGAAATTGATTATTCACAAGATGAAAATATCATAAAAAAGAGAAGAAAACTACCTTCCCAATCTTTTACTAAGATTGCGGAAGAAAATATTTATGGAATAGAACAACCTAAAAGTAATGAGAAAGGAAGCTATTTATTTATCGCACCTGATAATTGTGTAACTACATTACAACCACTTTTAAGATGGAAGGGAAAATTAGGATATAAAATAAAGCTTGCTACTATTTCAGAAACTGGCTCTACTAACGATTCAATTCGCGATTATCTGCAAAATGCTTATGATACCTGGGAAATTCCACCAGAATTTGTCCTTATTATAGGTGATGTAACAGGTGATATTGTTGTCCCTTCTTTTTATGTACAAGGTGGGCCATTTTCTCACTGGGATGTTACTGACCATCCTTATACCTTGTTACAAGGAGATGACTATTTTCCGGATATTTTTATTGGAAGAATTTCTGTGCAAACCTTTCCACAATTGCAGACAGTAATTAGTAAAATTATAAATTATGAGAGTAATCCTTATTTAGGCAAGAATTGGTTTAAAAAGGCTCTAATGATAAGTTTTGTTTATGATGGTCCCTTGGGTCAGATGTATTCTCATCGGGAAACGAAAATGGCGGTTAGAGAGAAATTATTGGATTTTGGTTATACAAAAGTTGATACATTTATTTATCCATACCAATCAGGACAAACTCAACTGGCAAATATGATTAATAATGGCTATTCTTTTATAAATTTTAGAGGATGTGGCGGTTATAATTATTGGGCACCTTGGTTTGGGGAGGATATATTTAATATTGATGATGTAAATAGTTTAAGCAATGGCTTTATGCTTCCAATGGTAACCAGTATAACCTGCGGTGGAGGCAATTTTGCAGCAGAGCATTTCCCTTCTTGCTTTGGTGAAACCTGGCTTATTGCGGGTTCACCTTCTCTCCCAAAAGGAGCAATTGGTTTTATCGGTCCCAGTGAACTTGATACTCAAACAGGATGGAATAATTGTAATGATTTGGGTATATATCAGGGAATAACACAGGAAAATCTCTTTCGTTGTGGAGAAATGCTCTTGCGAGGGAAAATGGAATTATATAATAATTTCCCTCACAACCATGCTTGGGGTGGACCTGAAGATTCTGACCAATTTTATTTTTATGTTTATAATTTGTTGGGTGACCCGGGACTTGCTATCTGGACAGATATACCCAAAGAAATTGATTTAGCATTCAATAGTGAAATCTTGCATGGGACAAATTATCTGGATGTTGAAGTTGAGACTGATGAGATTGAAAAGTCTGGATTTACAATTGCAATTACTAATGACGATAGCTTAATTACAACTGGAATTACAGGTGAAGATGGTCAGGCAAATGTTCCTGTAATTCTGCCAACAGGCAATTACTTGGTTACCGCTTCCAAATATGGATTTATACCGAAAACCGATACTTTGAATGTTATAGAAGGTGATATTATTAGTTTATACAATTATTCATTTACAGACAATATAATTCATGGACAATTGGTAAATCTAAACACCACATTAAAAAATCTGGGAAACACTACTGCAACGAATGTTCAAATAAAGTTAATATCTAATGATGAGTATATTCAGGTTATCTCCGATAGTGCCTTTACTGATTTCATTCCTGCTGACGATACATTTTCTTGTCATTTTCAAGTTCAGATAGGGGATGAGTGGGAAAATGGTTATGAAACTGAGCTATTATTGAATGTTAACTCTACTTTTGGTGAAGATGATTTCCTGATTCCAGTTGAAGTAAGTTCACCTGAGCTTGTTTTATCCGAATTCATTGTAAATAATCCTGATAGCTGTCTTATTCAGAATGAAACAGCAGAAGTCTATATCACACTTGTGAACTGTGGAAATTTTGATACTGGTAATTTCAATGCCAATTTAATCAGCTTGAATGATAAGACTGAAGTTATCAGTCCAAATAGTTCCTATACAAACATCGGTATTAATGGAACGGGCATTAATGAAAATCCATTTCAAATAACTGTAGCATATGTCGTTTCAGGAGAACTTGCTCAATTTAAATTAGAAATATTGGATAATCATACTTTGCTCTAGGAACTTACTTTTAGCATTCCAATTGGAATAATAGATGATAACAGCCCGACATTTTGTGAATATGGCTATTATGCTATTGAGAGCAGTGATATAGGTGCTTTTATTCCACCTGTTTATAATTGGATTGAGATTGACCCTCAATATGGTGGTAATGGGAATCTTATTGGAGCAGACTATACTACTTCTGATGGTTATATAAAGGTTATTGATTTGCCTTTCCAATTTCAATATTTTGGTAGATTTTACAATAATATCTCAGTTTGCTCCAATGGTTATCTATCAATGGGTGAAACAAATTTAGTATTTCAAAGGAATAGAACCATTCCTTCTGGAGTTGGACCCAAAGCTATGATTGCACCTTTCTGGGATGATTTAACAGATGGGAATATGTATACCAACTATGATGCAGATAATCACTACTTTGTAATAGAATGGTCTGAGTGGAGCAATGTTTATAATCCTGAACTAAAGGAAACATTTGAAGTTATTTTATATGACCCTGAATTTTACGCTACTGCATCAGGAGAAGGTGAAATACTTTTTCAATATAAAGAAATATACAATGTTGATCAGGAGGAAAATTATGCTACAGTAGGCATAGAAAACGAATCCCAGACTGATGGATTATTGTTAAGTTATGCTAATATTTGTTCGCCAACAGCACATCCTTTACAAAATGAAACAGCCATATTATTCACAACCAAAGAAAGTCCTACCATTCCTTATTTAACTGCTGAGCCAGGAGCCGTAACTGTTTCCATTCCGTCAGGCACCTCCATTAGCCAAAATATTTCTCTTGTAAATAATGGGGAACCCGGCTCTAGCTTGACTTATACAATCACTCTTTCACATTTCTTCAAAGGTTCGGGAGTCTTAGATGGGAAAAGCGGAAAAAGTATTGAAAACGATTTCATCATCAGTGTTACAAATGAGTATATTCCTATTATGCCAATGGATATCAACTTTTATCTATATCATAATAGTCCTGATAATGAGCCTGTCTATGGGGCAAAGATAGATTTTCCTCCAGGATTCTTTGTAAATAATTCAACAGATATTGGTCCATTAAGTTATAATAATGAAACAGGTGATGGGGTGGAAGTAAGTTGGGGATTTGATAATGGTGAGGTTTTATCTGCGACAGGAGTTTATGGGTTTATTGTAAATGTTACCATTGATGAAAGTCATACAGAACCAATTGAGTTGGATTGGTTCATACAGGGTGATGGCACTGGGGCAGAACCTCATACACAAAATGGAACAATTACTATAGCACCAACGAGTGATTCTTATCTCTGGTTAACATATCCTAATGGTGGAGAAAAGATGGTCTATGGTTTGGCAGATAGTATAAAATGGCAACATTATGGAGATATTGAAGAAGTCAATATAAAACTATCTTTTGATAATGGTTCTACATGGCAAATGTTAGCTGAAGAAGTTGCTAATACTGGATTTTATGAATTCATTGTTCCCGGCCCATTATCTGATGATTGCAAAGTCAAAATCAGTTCTATTGATGGGTCTGATTATGATATTTCTGATGATGTATTCCAAATTACTGCTTTAAATATTGAATATCCAAATAATGGTGTAATAATGGTCTATAATACCCAGGATACTATAAAGTGGATAGATTGTGGCGGGATTGACAAAGTGAATATTGAGTTATCAAGAGATAATGGCTTTATCTGGGAGACGCTTGCCAGTGAGGTTGATAATACTGGTTTTTATGAATTTACTATAACTGGTCCTCCATCAGATGAATGCAAAATAAAAATAAGCAGTTTAGATGGCCAGATTTTTAATATCTCTTCTGGTTTATTTAGTATAGTTGATTCACCGATTTATTGGATAATTCCTAATCAAATAACTGGTTCAATTGCTGGAGAGCAAACCAAGGAGATAACCGTAACCATTTCAAGTGAAGGTTTACAAATTGGAACTTATCAAGCTTTTATTAAGATTACAACTAATTTAGGTCAGATAGTTGATATACCAGTAACTTTAAATGTAATTGAATCAGATGTAGAGTACAAATCAAAACTTTTTCAGAACTATCCCAATCCCTTTAGTCATTCAACAATAATATCTCTTAGTTTAGCCACCAGTCTTCGCTACGCTACGCCCCGGCAGGCAGAGAACGCACAAGTAACAATTTATAACATAAAAGGGCAACTTATAAAAACTCTCATCCCAATCCCGATAAATCGGGATGACAAATTTCAAATGACAAATGTAATTTGGGATGGAAAAGATGAAAAGGGCAATCCTATAAGTTCAGGCTTATACTTTTATCAACTTAAAATTGGGAATAAAATAATTGATACAAAGAAATGTATTTTGTTAAAATAATTATTGAGTAATAAGAGTTTAACAATAATAGGTATATCACATAAAATCAAAAATAATATTTCTTGACTAAAAGAACTAAATTTTAAGAAATAATTAAAAGAAAAAGGGAGGCTTATCAATGAAAAAGAAAATATTATTCTTGTTTATTGTAATTATATTAATAGGTGCAAAGTTCTCTTTTGCAGAGACAAACATTGCTGTTAAAGATACAATTTATCCTCCACCTAATAATTTTGATGCAGTAGAAGGTTGGTATTCTATTCATCTTAGTTGGAATGAACCATCTCAAGGAAATTATAACCTAATTGGTTACAATTTATATCGTGAAGATATTGGATTATTATTCTTTTTAAATGACATAACTTATCGATATTATTTTTATAGCGATTATATGGTTTTTTTAGGAACAGAATATACATATTGGGTGACAGCAGTATATGAAGAAGGAGAGTCTGAACCATCGAATTCTGATTCAACAATACCTTGGACTAATATTTATTGGTGGGAGGATTTTGGGATAGATTATCATTTAATGGGTTGGACCGAGGAACCGGATACTTCTAACTGGTATTGGTCACCTGGGTATGCTCGTTTCAACTGGTCACCTCCGGTAATAAACTTTGACCATTCCCTTATCTCACCTAAATTCATTATTCCTGAATTTTCAACAAGCTGGGAAATAACTTTTTCAATGTATGCCAATGACTATCCTGAAGACTCAGGTGAGGTTTTTGAGATTATTATTGTGCATGATTCCTTAGAAGATGTTATCTGGCATTGGGATATGGATGATAATGATGATTGGGGTAGTCCAGGTGGTACAGATTTTGTATATGAGAGTATAAATCAGTATAATGGAGAATTATGCCAGTTCAAATTCCGAGCCTATGGTGATAGTACTTATAATATCAATTATTGGTATATTTATTCGATATCTTCATATATAGAACTCCAGCCAGACTATGGGGCTTTAGTCGGAAGTGTTACAGAAGGTCCGGGATTTCCCATTGAAGGTTTTGCTGTTCATGCTGAGGATATCGATTATGGAAGCATATATTATAATGTATTAACAGATGAGAATGGTGAATATGCAATCAACCCAATGTTACCCGGGATATATTATGTTTTGTTTACGAAAGAAGGATATTCTAATTTTGAGACTATTTTGGAAATACCTCCAGGTGATACTATTACATTGGATCTTATTGGTTGTATAGATATTTTAACTGTAATCCCAGAATTTATTGATACAACAATTAATATATATGAAGTTTTTACTACTAACCTAACAGCTAAAAATAATGGGATAACACCATTTGATTGGTTTGCTTATATCAATTTTAATAAGGAATTAAATGAAGGTCCAAATTGTATTGAAACATTATCTCTAAAAGAAATGAATAAATTTATTTTTAATCCTACTATTCCTTCAAAACACACTCATCAAGATTCTTCCTGGTTATTTATTTATCCAAGTTCTGGGACACTTGAACCAGGAGATAGTTCTCTCATTGAATTAACATTTGATGGAACTGGTCAAACACAAGGAACAGTCTTAACAGCTGATATTATATTTACCTCTGATCCAGATATTGGCACAGTCATAATTCCAGTTACACTAACTATCACAGAATCAGGTGTTGATGATGTTCCTGATATATCTACAAAATTAAATCATAACTTCCCTAATCCATTTAGTACTTCAACCACAATTGTATTTAATTTAGCCACGAATTTACACGAAAATACACAAATAATCATTTATAATTTAAAAGGACAATTAGTGAAAATTTTGGAGTGTGGAGAGTCTCTCTCCACAAAAGCTACGGAGGCACTTTACTCTTTATCCTGGGATGGAAAAGATGAGAATGATAAGCCAGTAAGTTCGGGCATTTATTTCTATCAACTTAAAATTGAAGAGGAAATAATTGATACTAAGAAATGTCTTTTATTAAAATAATATTTCTTGACTGTAAAACTTAAATTTTTTAAGAAATAATTAATACAAAAAGGGAGGCTTATGATGAAAAGGAAAATATTATTCCTGTTTATTATAATTATATTAATAGGTTCAAAATTCTCTTTTGCTGAGACAAACATTGCTATTAAAGATACAATTTTTCCTCCACCTAATAATTTTGTTGCTCAAGGATGGGGATCATGTATCTTCCTAAGCTGGGACCCACCAGATCCTAGTGGATATAATCTCCTCGGATATAATCTCTATAGGGATGATATTGGGTATATAGGTTTTATTCCTATAGAGCCAAGAGTATTTATAGATGAGTTAGTCATCATAGGGGTAGAATATACTTATATGCTGACTGCATTATATGAAGAAGGTGAGTCAGATCCCGTAACAGCTTCAGCAACACCATATCTCTCATGTGGTTGGGAAGAAGATTTTGTTGTTGATTGGCATTTAACAGGCTGGACAACAGATCCTGTGAGTCCTAATAATTGGGAATGGGATTCTGGTTACGAAGCAGCAAAATTAAACTGGTCACCCTCAGTACCCAATTATGATATGTCTTTGATATCTCCACAATTTGTTTTACCTCAAGATTCAACTCATATATTTGATTTAACAATAAATATGTATATAGATGATTATAGTGCAGATTCAAGCGAAGTGATGGAAATATGGATAATTCATGATGGACAGGAGACAATGATATTTGAGTGGGATTTGGATGAAAACGATGACTGGGGTTCTTCAGGTGGAACAGATTGGGTATATTCCGATATGGATCAATTCGCAGGGGAGACAATTCAATTGAAGTTCCGTTCACATGGTAGCGATACATTCAATTTTAATTACTGGTATATTTATATGGTATGGTTTGATTTCATATATATTCCTGATTATGGTGCATTGCAAGGAACAGTTACGGATGGTTCTGGTAATCCTCTTGAAAATGTTTCTGTGCATGCTGAAGACAATATAGGAGGAGTTCCATATTACAATGTTTTAACAAATGAAGCTGGTGAATATTCTATAGACACTATGATGACTGGAACATATGATATTACTTTTGAATTAGAACACTATAATGTTATGGTTGAAGAAGATGTTGAAATTCTTCCTAATCAAACTACGACACTAAATATGATAATGACTGCACCTACAATGTCAATATATCCAACTTATATAGATACGAGTATGGTTCCAAATACCCTGCTTACAGTCTATCTGACAATTAGCAATGATGGTGATGGACCATTACATTGGTTTGCGAATATTGTATTTCCAGAGTTATTGAAAAGAGATATCCAGAATTTCATAAATGTATCATTCCCCAAAGAAAAAATAAAATTAGATAACACTCCAATTGATCGTCCAAGTTATGTAGAGGAATGTCCTTATCAAACAACTTCAAATTATCCCCCTACAAAGGATATCTTGGATTTATTATTTGCGTATGATGTAGATACTCCTTCTGGAGGGATAGGTATAGCAGGAGCAGAATTTGGCAATGGATATTTCTTAGTATCAGAGTGGGGTCATTCAAGCAGGAATGTATTCAAGTTTGATGTAAATGGCAACTATATTAGCAGTTGGGAACCGACATGGATACAAGGACCAACAGGCTTAAGAGATATGGCATTTGATGGAGAATATTTCTATGGTTCAAATGCAGAAAATACGATATACTCGTTTGATGAAGATGGAAATCTACAAGGCACAATAAATTCACCAGCAGCAGTAAGATCAATTGCTTATGATGAGGATAATGATGCATTCTGGGTAAATAACTGGAGTTCAGATTTAAAGCTTGTAGATAGGTCAGGTAATGTGCTTAATACTATATTCGCACCACCAAGTATGTATGGTTCAGCTTATGATAATATAACACCTGGTGGACCGTATCTCTGGATATTCACAGGCACTTCTACTGGAGCTGGATGTCAGGTAGAGCAATATAACCTTAACACCTTAGCTCTTACAGGAGTAAGCCATAGTGTAAGTGGAGATTTTCCTGGCACAATAGCTGGTGGTTTGTTTGCATCAGGAGATATTGTACCTGGAAGATGGGTACTTGGAGGATTAGCTCAAGGTACACCTGATATCTTGTTCGGTTATGAGCTTGGTTATTGGCCACCTCCTCCACCTCCAATGCAAGGAATAATAGAAGCTGGACAAAGTTATGATTGGCCACTTAGAATGAATAGTGCTGGTCAAACACCAGGAACAATCTTAACAACTGATATTATATTTACATCTGAACCAGATGTGGGCACAATTACTATTCCGGTTACACTTACTATAATAGGATCAGGTGTTGATGATGTTCCTGATATATCTACCAAATTAAACCAGAACTATCCTAACCCTTTTAATTCTTCTACAATGATTTCTTTTAATTTAGCCACAAAATCACACGAAAAAGCACAAATAAAAATTTATAATATTAAAGGGCAGCTTGTAAAAACTTTTACACCAATGACAAATGACAAATGTCCAATGACTACAATTGAATGGGACGGCAAAGATGAAAATGGCAAACCAGTAAGTTCAGGTATTTATTTTTATAGACTAAAGATAGGTGATAAAGTTATAGATACCAAAAGGTGTTTGCTTTTGAGATGATAAAATATTACTAGGCACTTTCCCTGAAATGTCCATTTATAATTAAAGGATATTAGTAATAAGTGAACAATAAAACAAAATTACTTATCTTAATTGGCTTTGTATTTATCCTTTGTTTTTCAAATAATCTTTTTGGGGTTTTCAACTCACGGGAAGAGATTATTGAAAATTTTGATGATGGTGAAGTTGAACTGCTTTCTTATCCCGGAGAAGATGAAGACCCGGATGACTGGGCTTTGGACTCAACTATTACCTACAATAACTCACCATACTCACTTAAACTTTTCGGAAATACCTGGAAAATAGAAATGATTGAACCTACTGTAGTTGATTCTGACGATGTCTGGCAAGTTTCTGCTTATGTACAAACACTGGGAGAAATTCAAGGTTTTGGTGTTATGGATTCTACCAATGTTTTGTTGTATTCTCTCGCTGGAACAGAGGAGCTAAATATTGAAGAATGGGTAACTGTGTATCAAGGTACTTTTCCATTACAGACCTGGAATATTTATCAACTTCCAATTGCAGATGATTGGTTTGCATGGTTTGATTATTTGCCTTTAATTACTGGTATAATTTTCATAAATGATAGAGATGTGACTCCAACCGGAATAGTCTATTTTGATGAAATCATAAATATAACAAATGATTTACCAATTCCTCCTCAAGTTGAAATAAGCTATACCATTGGAAAGATTTATAGAAATTCCAAAGGAAAGAGAAGTGTGGATGTCCAATTTTACGGAGAGGTTTTTGACCCAGACAGCGATGAGCATCAGTTTTTCTGGAATTTCGGAGATGATTCAACAAGCACTGAACAAAACCCTTTCCACACTTTTTTAGTTCAAGATGACCATCCTTACACTGTATTGTTAGAAGTTGTGGATGATACTGACTTATGGGGACAGGCGACTTGCCAGATTGAAGTTGACCCTGGTCCTACTACTTTTCCCATAACAATGAATTTTATCGGCGATATTATGCTTGCAAGAGGTTATGAACAAACAATTATTCCTAATCAGGGAGTAGAGGCTATATTTGAACCTACTCTTTCTATACTGGGAGAGGCAGCTGATATTACAGTTGCTAATCTGGAGTGTCCTCTTACTACTTATAATGTGCATCATCCCACAAAGCCTATCTATTTTAGAGGCTCTCCTGAAAATGTGGCTGGACTTGTCTATGCAGGGATTAATGTGGTGAATCTTGCCAATAACCACATTCTTGATTATATGCTACATGGAATTCAGGAAACACAATCTGTTTTAGAAGAGAATTGTATTGCCTTTTCTGGTGCTGGTGCAAATTCTTACGAAGTATATTTGCCACTTTTCTACTCCAAATCTGGTATAAGTATTGCTTTACTCGCTTCAAGTGACAGAACAGGTCAATACAATAATTATCAACCATATCTGAATGCTGGTTATAATAAATCAGGCTTTGCTTATATGACACCATATTACATAACTCAACAAATAAATGCTATTGAGGATTATGCTGACCTTATAGTCGTAGAGATGCATGCAGGTAGTGAATATTCATTATCTCCAGGCAGTAATTATGATAAATCCGATGTGTTTGCAGGTTGGGACCCTGAAGATTTTAATGAAGATGAAGATTATACACCTCGTATAGATATTCCTCATATGTGGGATATTGCAATCAGGCATTTTGCTATTGATTCAGGAGCAGATTTAGTTATCTGTCATCATCCACATATTATTCAAGGTTTTGAAGTATATAATGGAAAATTGATTGCTCATTCTTTGGGAAATTTTGCCTTTGACCTAAGCTATGCTGAAACTTTCCCATCAATGATTCTAAATGCAAAAATCAATGAAACGGGATTTTATGAATATTCAGTCACCCCAGTTTATATTGATGATTGGATTCCTGTTCCTGCACAGGGAGAGTTGGGCATTTATATTTTAGACTATCTTGCGAGACGCTCAAAAGATTTAGGAACTTATCTATATGTTGATAGAGAAAATATAACTGCAGACATTATATTGGATACAATTAATATGGAAATAAATACAGAGATATATGAACAAGATTTTCAATTATATGAGGATGATGGTTTCTGGATATCAAAACCTATGTGTCTCCAAAAAGATGGAAGTATCTCTTCAATTAATTCTATTACTCCAGCAAACAATTGGGAATATCGTCTTGGCAGGGAAATAATCTGGTTTGGAAATTTTGAAGATGAAGGATGCTCACTCTGGAATGTGAACAGTTCAGATGAATGGTATGATAGCACTGAAGTTTATGCCGGTAATCGCTCTCTTTGTCATAGACGCTATCCAGACTCTGGAGATAATATCATTACGAATTTTGAGAAAAGAATAAAATGCTATTCAGACACAACAAGTTATTCTCTCTATGGTCATATTAAAACTCAGAATGGTGCAGAGGTGACTGTTGAAATAAGGTATTATTATTCCAGATTTGGCTCCTACTATCTTGGTTCTGATGATATTGGAGAATGGATTAGCGGCGATTCTGAATGGACATTCTATCATAATGAATTAACTCTTCCAACAAGCACACATTTTTTTGATATTCGTTTGAATAGCAACTGTCCTGATACTGGAGTAGCTTATTCCTGGTTTGACAATGTTGGCATTATTGAATGGACAGCATGGCAGCCTGCTGATATGCCAGTGAATATCACAAATCCCAATGACTATTATTTTATTCAAATCAAGACAGATACACAAGAAGAATATGCTTTTATCACATATACAGAGACGAATTATGGTGAAGGTCCTCATGTTTCAATTGAAGATAACCTTTTAAGTAAACAAACCAATGGTAGATTATATCAGAACTACCCCAATCCATTTAGTCCCCGATTTAATCGGGGATCAACCACAATCTCTTTTAATTTAGCCACCAGTCTTCGCTACGCTACGCCCCGGCAGGCGGAGAACGCACAAGTAACAATTTATAACATAAAAGGGCAACTTATAAAAACTCTCATCCCAATGACAAATGACCAATGTCCAATGACTAAAGTTGTTTGGGATGGAAAAGACGATAATGGTAAATTTGTAAGTTCAGGGATTTATTTATATCAATTAAAATTAGATGATAAAGTTGTTGATACAAAGAAGTGTTTGCTTTTAAAATAGTAAAATATTAATGAATTTTAAGGAAAATAATTAGAGAGGAAATAAAATGAAGAGAATATCTATTGTACCTTTAATTAGCATACTGTTATTATTTGTACCATTATTGGTAAATTTCATACATGCCGAACAATCATGGCAAGTTACAAATAAACATCGGGATATATGGGGACCTTGGGTAGAAACTCAATGGGGTCAGGAATATCCTTATAACATACTCTGTCCGCTTAATCCTTATGGAGGTCGCAGATGTATAGTAGGTCTTCTGCCTTTAGTAATAGCACAAATAATTAATTACCATAAATACATTAATGATGCGAATTTTGATGATGATGACGATTATTATTCAAATCCTATCTACATTGATGATGACTATGAGATTTATGATTTTCCTTCCTTTCCAGAATTAAATGTATATCTTGACCAGATAAGAGATTATTATTCTAACAATAACTGTCTTACTGATACCTTGATAGCAGCTTTAAATTTTGCTTGTGGAGTATCTGTGGAACATCAATATGTTTTTGGTGGAGATATGTTCTAATAAATGCCTGTTCAGCTCTCTTAAATAAATTTGGGTATACTACAGCTAATTATACTCAGGCAATAAATTCAGGTTTTTATTCTGCTCTTTCTACAGATATGATGGAAGCTCGTCCAGCTATGCTGGGGATTTCAGGGTCAGATGGCGGTCATCTGGTTATTTGTGATGGCTATAACAGTGATGAAGATACTTACCATCTCAATTTTGGCTGGAATGGTGGCGGTGATGGATGGTATTCTCTACCTGCTGGAATGCCTTTTGGATTTAATGTTATTAATGCAGCCATAATAAATATTGATAGCCCATCACAGGGTGCAAACGATACCCCTCATCAAGATTTCATTTTTCAGAACTTCCCGAATCCATTCAGCAGTTCCACCACAGTTTCTTTTAATTTAGCCACCAGTCTTCGCTACGCTACGCCCCGGCAGGCGGAGAACGCACAAGTAACAATTTATAACATAAAAGGGCAACTTATAAAAACTCTCATCCCAATGACAAATGACCAATGTCCAATGACTAAAGTTGTCTGGGATGGAAAGGATGAAAGCGGGAAACCAGTAGCTTCAGGTATTTATTTTTATAGATTATCCACCAGAGGTGAATCCGCCTCAGGCGGAAAATTAGGTGATAAAGTAATAGATACAAAGAAATGTTTATTATTAAAGTAATGAAAAATGTCAAAACAATAATAATTTAAAAAGGAAGGAAGAAAAATGGGGAAAAGAATTTTTATCATAATCAGTTTATTATTTGCCACCGCTATCTCTTTTGCTGATACCCATATCCCTGGTGGAGATGTTAGTGGTATCTGGTCAATTAGTGGTAGTCCGTATTTTATTGATGATGAAATAACTATCACTAATGATTCAACTCTTATTATTGGACCTGGAGTAGAAATTATTTTTACAGGACATTATAAATTCAGTATACAAGGTAGATTATTAGCTATAGGAGCAGAAAATGATACTATTTTGTTTACAGTTAACGACACAACTGGTTTTTCTAACATACAAGTATCAAATGGTGGCTGGCATGGGATTAGATTTGATAATACCCCTGCTTCTAATGATTCTTCTAAAATTATGTACTGCAAAATAGAGTATGGTAAAGCTATAGGTAATGGCCATGATAGATATGGAGGTGCAATTTATGTAAGAAATTTTTCTAAACTTCTTATTTTATCTAACAGAATAGAGAATAACCTCTCCAGCTTCTATGGTTGTGCAATTTACTGTCATTACTCTAGTCCAATTATAGAAAATAATAATATAATCAATAACAATTCAGACTTTACTGGAGGAGGACTTTCTTTATGGTATTCTGATGCAATTGTAAAAGGGAATGTAATAAGTTATAATTATGGGAATGGAATTTGTACAACTCGTGATTCTCATCCAATTATAATAAATAATATAATTGACCATAATCATCATGCTGGTAACGGGATTGCATGCTTTTCTAGCGCTGTGATAAAAAACAATACAATAAGTCATAACGATGGAACTGGGATTTACTGTGGATCCAGCAATATAATTATAGACAATAATGTAATATATAACAATGATGGTTATTGTGGTGGAGGTATCCGCCTTTTAATGGGTGAAGATATTATAATTATTAAGAATACTATAGCCAATAATAATGCTGAGATTTCTGGTGACGGTATTTATTGTGCAGGAACCAGCCCCAATATTATAAATAATATATTATGGAATAATATGTCTGAAAGTATTTACAATCAAGTATATATTACTGATTATTATGATCTTGGTCAAGGTATTCTTTATGAAGCTGACCCAAATTTTTTCTATTCTGATATACAAGGAGGTATAGACGATTTTGTATTTGGAGGTAACACGAATTATGAGGGGGCATACGAAAACAATATAGATTCTGATCCCAAATTTGTTGATATAATCAATGGAGATTTTCATCTAAGTTGGACAAACTACCCAATACTTGACTCAACAAAATCTCCCTGTATAGATGCAGGTGATCCAAATTTGCCATTTGACCCAGATGGAACAATTTCAGATATAGGTGCATTTTATTTTGATCAAAGTATATTAGAACTAACTACTTTTATAGCAACTTATGTTGATGATAATATTCTCATCTGCTGGACTACAGCAACAGAGACAGGTGTTGTTGCTTTTAACATTTATCGTAATACAGAAGATGTTTATCAAACAGCAGATTGGATTAATGTTGATAGAATTCCTGGACATGGAACTACATCTGAACCGAATGAATATCAATTTGTTGATGATACTTTCGTGCCTGATACTATATATTATTATTGGCTTGAGGTGATAGGGTATTGGGGTGGAACTTATGTCTATGGTTCTATTGTATATGTTCCTCCTGTGGATATGGATGAACATAGTTTATGTAACACTTTCTACCTTTCTCAGAACGCCCCCAATCCATTCAATACTTTAACCACAATTTCTTTTTCAACCACGAATTTACGTAACTCGTCCGCCAACTGGCGGAGATTACCACAGATAAAAATATATAATATCAAAGGTCAGCTTATAAAACAATTCATAATTCATCCCGATTATAATCGGGAAAAAATTAATGAAGTTAGGTGGGATGGAAAAGATGAAAATGGCAAACCAATAAATTCAGGCATTTACTTCTATCAACTTAAAATTGGGAATAACATAATAGATACTAAGAAATGTATATTTTTAAAATAATAATTTGAGTAATAGGAGTTTAACCTCAATAAGTATATCAAATAAAATCAAAAATAATATTTCTTGACTATAAAATCTAAATTTTAAGAAATAATTACAAGAAAAAGGGAGGCTTATGATGAAAAGGAAAATATTATTCCTGTTTATTATAATCATATTAATAGGCGCAAAATTCTCTTTTGCGGATATGAATATTGCTATTCAAGATACAGTTCTACCACCACCAAATGATTTTAATGCATCCGGAGAAAATGGTTGTGTTAATCTTAGTTGGGATGAACCATCTCAAGGAAATTATAACCTTATTGGATATTATCTATATCGGAGCGATCCTGGGAGATATGTATATTTAGATAATACTCAAAATACATATTGTGATTATATGGTTTATACAGGAATTGAATATACATACTGGGCAACAGCAGTATATTCAGAAGGAGAATCAGTAAATTCTAATGTAGATACTGCTACATCATATATTCCTAGTTGTTTTTATGAAACATTTTATGAAGATTGGCATTTAACTGGGTGGAGAGCAGTTCCATCAAGTCCGAATAATTGGGAATGGGATTCTGATTGTGAAGCAGCAAAATTAAACTGGTCACCATCAGTTACCAATTATGATATGTCACTCATTTCTCCAGAAATATGGATACCCTATGGAGCAACTTTCATTAGTTTAAATGTAAATATGTATATACATGATTATGCTACAGATTTTGGAGAAGTGATGGAAATATGGATTATTAATGGGGGACAAGAAACTTTGATATTTGAATGGGATTTGGACTATAATGGTGATTGGGGTTCACCAGGTGGAACTATTTGGGAATATTGCGATATGTCTCAATATGAAGGTGAGACAATACAAATTAAATTCCGTTCACATGGAGGTGATACATATAATTTTAATTATTGGTATATTTATGATGTAACTGTTGGCTATGCTTGGGTACCATCTTACTACGCTACATTGGTAGTAACAGCAACTGATAGTTCTGGTAATCCCGTAGAAGGTGTTACTGTTAATGCTGTAAGTACTCAATGGGATTTGTATTATAATGCTTATACAAATGAAAATGGAGAATTCACAATTTTCCCAATGATACCTGGTGATTACTGGTTTACTTATTATATTAGTTATTTTTGTCCAATAGTAGAAGTGGTTAATATTCCATCATCCAGTACTTTAAATTTCGAGATGTCTTCTTTGTCTACAATGTCAATATCACCTACCTGTATAGACACAATTATGGCTCCTGATGATAGTATTGTAGTATATCTAACAATACAAAATTACAGAGATGTACCTATACATTGGTTTGCGGATATTGTAAATTCTGATTTGAATAATGCGAATAATACGGTTTTTATAAATACTTCAAACTCAAAAGATATAGAAATGAATTTGAAAAGAAAGGCAAGTAGTTCTTTCTATTCTAATGATAGTTTATTTTGTCTTTCTACAACTACAACACATGGAATTATAGCACCGGGACAAAGTTTTGATTGGCGCCTACTGTTAGACACTACAGGACAAACACCTGGAACAGTATTAGAATTTGATGTTGTGTTTACATCTGATCCAAATGTTGGAACCATCATTGTCCCAGTTACAGTCACAATAATTGAAGAAGGGATTGATGATATACCTGATATATCTACCAAATTAAACCAGAACTATCCCAACCCCTTTAGCACTTTCACCACAATTTCTTTTAATTTAACCGTCCCGATGATAATCGGGAAACAAACGCGAATAAATATTTATAACATTAAAGGTCAGCTTGTTAGATATTTCGCAATCCGCAATCCGCAATCCGAACTTACAAAGGTTGTCTGGGATGGCAAAGATGAAAATGGTGATACAGTAAGTTCAGGCCTATATTTTTATCAATTAAAAATTGATAATAAAATAATAGATACAAAGAAATGCTTGATTTTGAGATAAAATAATAACTCAAAACTCAAAAATATAAAATATTTTAACAACAAACAATTTTCCCAAAATGGAACGAATAATTTTACACATTGATATGGACGCCTTCTTTGCTGCGATTGAGCAAAGAGATAATCCAGAATTGAAAGGAAAACCTGTAATCGTTGGTGGTGGAGCAGAAAATAAAGGGGTTGTGAGCACTGCATCTTATGAAGCAAGAAAATTTGGTGTCCATTCTGCAATGCCAATTTACCAGGCAAAACAACTTTGCCCTGCTGGAATATTCATAAAAGGAAATTATCATAAATATGCGTTTGAATCAGTTAAAATTATAAATATTTGCCATACAATTGCACCTATTGTTGAGCCAGTAAGTGTTGATGAGGCTTTTCTAGATGTTAGTGGCGGTATTCCTTTTTTTAAATCTAAAAAACAAATTGCTGAAACATTACAGAATAAAATTTTACAGCAATTACATCTAACTTGTTCCATTGGAATTGCACCAAATAAATTGTTAGCAAAGATTGCTAGTGAAATGAATAAACCTTCAGGAATAAAAATTATTGAAAATGATGAAGTTAAGCAACTATTAGATAATCTGCCAATAGAAAAAATGTTTGGAATTGGTAAAAAGACTGCAATCATCTTAAAAAATTTTGGTGTATACTCTGCTGGAGATTTAGGAAGATTTCCAGAATCAATTCTCATAAAAAAATTTGCTAAGGTTGGTAAACAATTGTCTCTTATGGGAAAAGGAATTGATAGTTCACCAGTTGTGCCTGTTTCTAAAATACCTAAACCAAAATCAATTGGGAATGAAATAACTTTATCAAAAAATATTGGGAATAAGGAAAAATTACGCGGAGTTCTTTTACAACTTACACACAAAACTGCTTACCGTCTGCGAAGGAAACATGCATCTGCTCATACAATTACACTAAAAGTTAAATATGATAATTTTTCAGTAAATACTTTTAACCATACAGTTGAACAAGCAGTAAATTATGATTCCGAAATCTACAAGATAGTTATTAACCTGTTTGATAAAATTAATCTTGGCTTTCACAAAATAAGACTCTTTGGTATCAGATTATCAAATATGGAATTCGCCGATGACCCGATACAATTAGAAATTTTTTCAGTTTATAAGAAAAAGTTTGCTAATATTTCCTGGGCTGTAGATAAGTTGAAAAAAAAATATGGTGAGGAGATTATAAATATTGGAGAGTAGAAAATGATATTTGTTATTAGTTATTGGTTATTAAAAAATTAGGATGGGTAAGTATGAAAAAGAAGATTGTATCATTTGAGGATTTGGATGTTTATAAATTAGCAGAGAGTCTAGGTGATATAATTTGGGAAATTGTCAGTAAGTGGGATAGTTTTACAAAAAATACTATAGGTTATCAGATAGTTGAATCAGCAGATAGTATTGGTGCAAACATTGCTGAAGGTTTTGGAAGATTCTCTTTTAAAGAACGGAAACATTTTGCAATAATTGCTAGAGGTTCTCTATATGAAACTTCACATTGGCTTCGTAGAGCATATAAGCGAAGAGTATTAAAAAAGGATGAGATAAAAAAACTGAAAGAAATTATGGATGAGTTGAGACCAAGATTAAATGCTTATATAAAATCTATTGGAAAACAAAAAGCAACTCACATTACTAATTCCAAATAACAAATCACTAATAACAAATAAGTTTTATGTTTATTGACTACGCAAGGATTAAAGTAAACGGAGGGAAAGGCGGCAATGGCTGCTTGAGTTTCCGTCATGAAAAATATGTTCCATTTGGTGGACCTGACGGTGGAGACGGTGGCAAAGGTGGAGATGTAATTCTAATTGGAGATAAGAATCTTAATACGCTTTTGAACTTTAAATATAATAAGCATTTCTCTGGCGGAAAAGCACAACATGGTCAAGGTTCTAATAAAACAGGTTATTCAGGTAAGGATAAAATATTAAGAGTGCCTTTGGGAACGGAAGTATTTGAGCTTAATGAAAATGGTAAACGAATTAGAAAATTAGTAGATATATCTTATGAAGGTAAAAAGATAATTTTAGCTAAAGGTGGAAAAGGAGGAAAAGGAAATGCAGCTTTTGCAACTCCAACAAATCAGGCTCCACGAAAATTTGAATCAGGGAAATTGGGTGAAGAAAAATATCTGGAATTAGTGCTTAAATTAATGGCAGATGTGGGCATTGTCGGATTCCCCAATGCTGGCAAATCTACATTAATTAGTCATATTTCATCTGCTCATCCTAAAATAGCTGATTATGAGTTCACCACGCTTGAACCCTGCCTTGGGGTCGTGAAATTAAGTTCTTATCAGACATTTATTATAGCTGATATCCCCGGTATCATAGAAGGTGCTCATCAAGGAAAAGGGTTAGGTGACCAGTTCCTCCGTCATATTGAACGAACAAAAATTTTGCTGTTCTTAATAGATGTTACTTCAAAAAATATATTAAAAAAATTTGAAATTTTAAAAAATGAACTACATCTTTATAATCAAAATCTTGATGAAAGAAAATTTTTGGTAGTATTGAATAAAGTTGACCTTTTATCCAATGATACGAAAAAAGAAAGAATAGATAACATAAGAAAGAATTTTTCAAAAGATATAAGAAAAAATATTATAGCCATTTCAGCTGTTACAGGTGAAAATATCTCAGCATTAAAAAATATAGTATATCAAATTCTGCAAGAAAGAGATTAGATGGATAAAAAAGAATATCGTGATTGGTTAAAATTAGTTTCTATTAAAGGCTTAGGGCAGGGGAAAATTCGCAGACTTTTGAAGGTCTTTCATTCCCCACAAAAAATTTTTGAAGCCAACAAACATCAATTATCTGATTTAACTTTTCTTTCTGAAAATGCAGTTAATGAAATTTCAAAAAATGAGAATGAGGAATTTATTGAGAATCAATTAAGATTGTTAGAAAAATACAATGTCAGGCTTATATCTATCACTGATGAAGAATATCCTGATTTGTTGAAATTTATTTATACACCTCCAATTCTTCTGTATATCAAAGGCAAGATTTTACCGCGAGATAGCAGAGCTATTGCAATAGTGGGAACGCGCAAACCAACGAATTACGGCAGAATTTCTGCCAGAAAAATCGGGGTAGAAATAGCAAAGACAGGATTTACTATTGTAAGCGGATTGGCTTATGGTATTGACGGTTGTGCTCATAAAGCAGCTCTTGATGCTGGTGGTAGAACTATTGCGGTTTGTGGGACTGGTTTAGATATTGTTTATCCAGCTGTGCATAGAGCCCTTGCAAAGGATATTATTCAATCCGGTGCTTTGATTTCAGAATTTCCCTTAGGAACCAAAATTGAAGCATGGAATTTTCCAACAAGAAATAGAATAATTAGTGGTATGTGTAAAGGTGCTCTGGTGATTGAAGGTAAAAAAACAAGTGGTGCTTTACTTACTGCAAAAATGGCATTAGAACAAAATCGTGATGTCTTTGCTTTACCTGGAAATATTAACTCTCCTCAAAGTGAGGGTCCAAACTATTTGATAAAATTAGGTGCAAAAATTGTTACAGATGCTAAAGATATTTTAGAAGAATATCATATTAAGATGCAAGTTAAATCTGAAAAAATTACTCCAAAGATGACGAAAGAGGAGGGAGAAATTTATAAATTATTACAAAAAAATGATAGAAATCTTGGATTAGATGAGATGGTTGAACAGTCTGATTTTTCTCCTGCACAGTTATCTGCAATGCTACTGAATATGGAACTTAAAGGAATTATTAAAAGAGGTGCACAAAATAGATACTGGCTTATGTAAGGCATTCGTAAATTTTCATATGAAAATACTTTCGCCACAAAGGCACAAAGACACAAAAAATATAAACTCTCATTCCCAAGCCCTCCCCAATTGAATTGGGGATTGGGAATGCTTAATGCCATTTTCGTTCTCCTTTGCGTCCTGGCACCTCCCACGCTTCCGCTTGAATAATCGGGGACGGCTTGAGTATTTCATTCTATCTTAAACAAAGAAGGCGACATCTCAAATCTCGCCTTCTTTTTTGGGAGTAAATATTATGTAATAGAAATTACTTTATAATTCCCAAGAGGTCAGACTTCTGAACAATAAGATATTTTGTTCCCTCAAGTTCAATTTCGGTTCCACCATATTTAGCATAAATAACCTTGTCACCTTCTTTGACAATTTTTTTAAGGTCTTCATCATTACCAACGGCAATAACCTTTCCAATCTGCGGTTTCTCTTTTGCAGTATCTGGAATGATGATATTTCCAACCTTTTTCTCTTCATTTTCTATTGATTGAAGAAGAACCCTGTCATCAATAGGTTTAATTTTCATTTCATCCTCCTGTTGATTTTTTATAAAATATGATTTAAACTACTATTGAAATTTATAGAAAATTTAAGTCTTGTATTGTTAATCGTCAAGAAATATTTAATTTTTCTTAATTTTTTCTTGCTCTATTGTGGAGTTAATATAATTTATGAATTCTTTAGCATCCTTTCCTAAAGGACTTTCCGGGAAATTATTAAGAATCCTTTGCAATGTATTTTTTGCTCCGATGGACTCTTTTAGTCTGTAAAGGCATAATGCATGATTGAAGAGAATCATATCCAGGTCCGGATAATCTGGATATTCAGTCTCAATTTGAGTTAATCTTTCTAATGCTTCAGTAAATTGATAGCGTTTATAATATAACATTGCAATTTTTGCTTGAATTTCTGGAATTTTCATAATTAATGTGTCTATAGGGCTGGCTTTCTCAATCCTTTTTAAAATAGAATTATATGTTTCTTCTGCTTTGTCATAGTTCCCTCGCCTTTTATAGACCTCTGCAAGTTGTTTATGAATGTCAATGCTATCAGGATGTAATTCAGCATTTTTAAGTAAGTTTGAAAAATAATTCTTATTATTTAGAATAAAGTTTGCTTTTCTAATGAATTGTTCCGCAGGGAGATAACCAATAATTCTATCAATTTCACCTGTCCCCGCGGTCCCCGATCCAACCCCCGATTTAATTGGGGGGGAGGGGACAGGATTAACAAAAATGGTGGTCGGAAAGCCAGATATATTGTAAGAATTGGTTATACTTTTGTTTTCGGGAAGACTTGAATTTATTTTTGTTGGAATTACATTATCATTTAAAAAGTTTATCACATTTGAATCTTGATAAGTTGTTTCTTCCAATTTTTTACACCATCCGCACCTGTCTGAAGAGAAGTCTATCATAATTACTTTGTTTTCATTTTTTGCTTTCTCTATTGCCGCAGGAAATGAATCTGTCCATTGTAAAGAGTCCTGGGCTGAAAGTATAGTTGATAATAAGAATAGTATAACAATTATGAAAAGTATTTTTTGCATTTTATATTCCTAATTTTTTTGAATATTATTTTTGAACTTCTTATTTAATAAAAATTATTCTCTGTCAATAAAAAGAGACCTTCAATCCGTTGGGTGACGGATTGAAGGTCTTGCTGTTGTGCCTCAAGTTTTCATCTGATTATGACCATCTTTTTAACTTCACTATAATTTTTGGTTTTCAATTGATAGAAGTAAATGCCATTTCCAAGTTGCCTTCCATTCTCGTCTTTTCCATCCCACGATATGGAGTTAAGCGACTCCCGTGAAGTCGCTTTACTCCTACGGGGTAGGCATGTCGCTTTTGCATTAATCCCTATAATATCGAGACGCTCCAAAATTATTTATGGCAAAAACTTCTCCGGGTCCATTGCCCTTCCATCTAATCTTACTTCGAAATGGACATGAGGTCCTGTTGTATTTCCTGTTAAACCAATAGTTGCGATTTTCTCACCCTTTTTGACCTTATCACCTTTTTCTACAAAATTTTCATCATTATGAGCATAAACGGTCATAAGACTGTGGTCGTGTTTCATAATAATGACATTGCCGTAACCTCTTTGCCAGCCTGTATATGCAACTTCACCGTCTAATACAGATTTTATCGGAGTTCCAACAGGAGCAGAGATATCCAGTCCTTTGTGAGGCTTGCCATCACGCATTCCAAATGGTGATGTGATTTTTCCATTGCAAGGCCAGATAAGGCCGTATCTCTTTAAATATTCAGACGGGATTTTGGGTCTGGTTTTAGTATATTTTTCCAAAGAACCTTTTTGTGGTTCTAATAAAAGCTTTTGACCTACAAAAATCTTATTTGAACTCAGATTATTATACTGTTTTAATTCATAAATTGAAAGATTATATTTTAACGCTATTCTATAGAGGTTCTCACCTTTTTTAACTGTATGATATTTAGGTTTTTCTGTGGGCTTTGGTTTCTTCTCTATGATTTCAGGTTTGATAATAGTTTTGCTAATAACTGTTTTGATTGGCACGGATTTCAGCCAGATTTTTTCTCCAGCTTTTATTGTATATGATGTTAGTTGATTGAATTCCATTAATTCTACTAATGAAAGGTTATACATTTTGGAAATTCTGTACAATGTTTCACCTTTTTGAACAAGATAATAACCACATTCAGGGATTTCTCTTTGAGTTACATAATATTGTTGTGAACTCTTTTTTTCAACAATGTATATTTTCTGTCCAACCAGGATTTTATCTGAAGTCAGATTATTGATTCTTTTTAATGCTTCTACTGAAAGACCGTACTCTTTGCCGATAGAGTATAATGTATCTCCTTTTTTAACAATGTGGTATTTCTCGGATTTAGTAATATATTTGGGACTTGGCGAGAAACCTGACAAGCCTAAAAGACAGAAGATAAGAACAAATTTAATAAGTGATTTTGAATGAATCATAATCTATTGAATCAGGTATTTCTTGTAGTTCAACCTTATCAATTCTTGATGCTGGTGGTCCGATTTTTACCTGTTTTAAGAATCTTTCAACATTTTGTTCAGAGCCACTGGCAGCAATTTCAACATCGCCATTCCATAGGTTTTTTACATATCCTTTGATGTTCAACTTAAGAGCAAGTTCATAAGCAAAATAACGAAAGCAGACGCCTTGCACCCTGCCGGAAACCGTGATTTTGATTCTTTTCATATTTTAATAAGTTTTAGTAATTTTATATGGAGTGCGAAAACGCGTCCCGACGAGTCGGGACAAACTTTTCGCTTGTGCTGATGCGCTGAAAGTTCGTTCCAATAAATTGGAACTCGTTTTCCGCCAGAGGCGGATCCGCCAAGCTTTTTGGCGGACAGCACTCCATATCAAAAAATAATAATTTTCGGTCTAACAACTCCTGCACGAATCTGTGTATGTCCATTGATATATGCCAGTTTTCCGTTAGATTTTTTGAAAAACTCTCTATATTTCTCATTCATAGAAAAATCCCCGAAACCTTCAGTTAAAATAATCGGATATGGTATTTTTTCACTGCCAGTCAAGGCAACTCCTATCTCTTCTCCAATAAATCTTACTAAATCTTTATTGTCAATAGATGGTGTAATAATTCCAGAGATTTCTGCTTCTGCTCCTTGTTTTAAAGTATCAAACCTAATTTTTTCAAAGCAAACAATAATCTTATTCTTATATTTCTCTTTTGAGAGTTCAAAAGAGATTCCTGAAAGAGAAAGTAATTCATTCGTTGCTTCACCGCCAAAACCGATAGTTCCATTCAAATTGCTTCCTTCATATTCTATTACTGCTGAGAGGTGCTTTTGTATAGAGATAACTTTGCCTGAGACAGCAGCAAATTTTTGATATGGCTCTTTTTTATAATGGATTGTAACAGTCCCTTTTTCTAAGTCAATATTAGTAATTGTACCTGTTGAAGGAGCAGGGACAAAAATTGCCTTTCCTCTCTCGTCTGACCTTGATGCAAGGGATTCATAAGCATTGACAAAATCGCCTTCTTTTTTCTTCAAATAGCCCTTAAGATGTTTTGGAGAAATACCCAATTTCTTAGATACATTTACAGTAACAGGTTTTGTTGAGTAGTCTTGGATTTCTCGTAGAATTATTGTGCCTGCTTCAAAATTGATTTCTTCAACAATTCCGCGAATAGGTGAACGATATATTGTTGTCTTTCCTGAAAAAGCAGCGGCTAAGCTGCTTGTGTGTGTATCTATGAGTTTTTGTCCAAAATTTATCTTATCCCCTTTTTTAACAAGGATACTTTGCCTCATTAGGTCAGGATTTAGGTCCAAATAATCCAGAGTGAAAACAGATAAGACATAAATTTTGGGCGGGTCATAACGATTTTCACCAATCAATGTATCTGGCTGAACTTCATCTCCAACATTAACCATAATTTCGCCTTTATATGGCAAAGACCTTTTTATTGTATGTGTTCCATATTCAATATCTTTTTTCTCTAACATTTCCGCAAAACATTCGTTTAATTCTTCCTGTGAACTATCAAATTTGTAAAGATTCAATTCTTTATTCATTTTTTGGAATGATGTAAGCTCTTTTTTTCTTGTATCTATTAAAATCGGTAATTCAGAGGTAAGATTAATTTTTCTTTCAGAATTTTGTAGATAAAATCCTTTTTCTAATTCAATTTCTATCTGATTTTTTTCATTGTTATCATTTGGAATAAGTTTTACTTCATTACTATTGATAGAGTATTTGATTTCATTTTCTTTATTTTTAATTGTAATTGATAGAACTTTTTGGCCTTCTTTCATCTTTTTATATATGGGTTTTATTACTAATGCGATTTTTTGATAGCATTCCTTTTGAAGTAGCGTGAGAGCGAGGTCTGGGTCTATATCACTCAGCTTTCCCAGATGAGGAGAGATAAAATGATTATCGCGCCAGATTTCTGTTATACCCTGAGGATTAAGTCCATCAATTACACAAATCAATGCTTGTCGTATATTTGGAGAATTAGAAATAATTCCACCAGCGCCAATCATAATATTAATATCTTTTTGATGAAACTTTCGTTTATCATTCATTTTTTCAATATAAAAGATTTCTACAAACTTGTCAAAATCTCTTTCTTTTAGTTTATTTAAGAAGCCAATTTTTACTGTATTGAAGTGCATTTTCATATGATGCTTTTTTGCCATTCTTATTGCTTCACGAGCTGCTGAATGCTCAATAGCAAGCTGATAGTCATCTTTTGGAATATATGCAGGATAAAGCATTTTATTGCTTATGTAATTTCTTATATAGTTTTCTGACATCTCATTTGGTAACCATCGTTTGATATTTTCAAAACCGGTATCTGCCATAACATTTGAAATACTATAACTCATTCCATAATTAGCACTAACTGTCCGATAGTATCTTCCTAAAATATTTGAAAAGATATCAGTTGTAGCTCCACCGATATCAACTGCCATAACATTCTGATTTAATTTTTGACTAATAAGTTTTAATGCATTTATCACTCCTGAAGGTGTAGGAATAATATCATCTGCTACAAATTTTTTGACATCACCATAACCAGGTGCTTGCTCCATAACATTATCCATAAAGAGTTGATGAATTCTCTTTTGTGCTGGAGGTAGGTTTTCTTCCTTTAAAGTGGGTCTTAAATTTGGAACTATATGCAAATCAAATTGTTTAGAGAATAGTGATTTTATAAAAGATTGAGCATTTTTATTTCCAGCATATACTAATGGTATTTTTGTCTTCTCTCCAAATTTTGGTTTAGGATTTGCTAAAGAGATTAACTCTCCCAATCTGACAATACTGCTAATATTTCCTCCATCAGTTCCACCTGAAAAAAGGATAATATCTGGGCGGAGAATTCTTATCAACTGCATTTTCTCTATTGGAGAACGATTGTCATTTATTGCAAAAGTATCTAAGATAACTCCACCAGAGCCGAAAGCTGCACGCTTCGCACTACTTGCAGAATCAAACAGAGTTAAACCGAAAACTAAAATCTGCAGTCCACCGCCAGCACTGCTTGTGGTAAGATAAATTGTGTCATTCGGGAAATGTAATTCTTCAATTGTCGCATTATCAGAAAGAATTTTTTGCGAAATATTTTCTTCTAATTTTTTAATAGAGTTATAAATTCCAATTTTTACATCCTCAACAGGTTTTTCAACAGTCGTGGGAATATGTTCTAATCCTATAAGTTTATATTTATTATTTTGTTTTTGAAATAAGACTGCCTTTGTTGTGGTGCTACCAATGTCAGTTATTAGAATGTTCTTTTTATCAATCATTTTTCTCCTCTGTATTTTTGATTTTAAGATTATTTTGGAGTGCGAAAACGAATCCCGTCCCCGATTCAATTGGGGATTCGGAATGAATTTTTCGTCTGTGCTGGTGTGCTGAAAGTTCGTCGTCCCAACCTATCAGGACTTCTCGTTTTCCGCCAGAGGCGGATCCGCCAAGCTTTTTGGCGGACAGCACTCCCAACAAAAATTACTCCTTTAACCCACTTGTAACAAAGCTTGATATGATTTGCCTTTGAGCAAAAAGGAATAATATCAAAAGTGGTGCAATTGAGAATGTAGAGGCAGACATAAGAAGTGCAGTATGTGATGATGACTCTTGTGCAAAGTAAGAAAGTCCAACCTGTAATACTCTTATGTTCTCGCTACTGGTCATTACAAGTGGCCACATGAAGCTATTCCAACTACCAATTATTGAAAAGATTGCTGTCGTAGCCAGAATAGGTTTTGAAATTGGCAATATAATTTTCCAGAGTATTCCAAAACGAGAGCACCCATCAATAACAGCAGCATCAAACAGGTCTTTTGGAATAGTCTTAAATTGCTGTCGTAAAAGAAATATACTAAAAATATTTGCTACCCAGGGTACTATTAATGCCCAATAAGTGTTTATCCAGCCAATTTTTGTAAGGAGATAATAAGAAGGAATTAAATAGATAGGCTGAGGAACTATCATCATACTTATGAAAAGATAGAATATAAAATCTCTTCCCTTGAATCTCATTCGTGCAAAAGCATAAGCAGCAAGTGAAGAAGAAATTAGAACTCCTAACAATACACATAATGACACAAAAATTGTGTTAATGAAGTATCTTCCAAATGGCACCTTGCTAAAGGCTTCTGAAAAATTATTGAAATTAAATCTAATCTTTCTTTCAAATGTCAGAGAAGAATTGGGCACTTTTACATAAGAGCGTTTAAATGTTTTTCCATCCTCACTATATATGTTAATTACTGAAAATTCTTTATCCTGTGTGACAATTTTAGCTTTTTCTCTTTTCCCTTCATTATGATAATAGGTAACATTACTATAAGGAATAAATCCTACACTCCCACTGTTGATATCAGTCTGAGATTTCATCGCAGTAGACACCATCCATAAGAACGGCACAACCATAACAAGTCCGCACAGAATAAGTAAAAAGTATGTTATCGCTTTTCCTAAAATTCTTTTAAACATATTAATATTGAACTTTTTTTTCTAATCTTTTTTGAAGCATTGTTAATGCAAAAATTATGATAAACAGGACTAAAGCAATTGCACTTGCATAACTAAATTCTTGAGCATCAATTCCTTTTTCAAATATGTAGTAGACAATTACTTTTGTTGTACCAAGTGGACCGCCAACTGGTGGTCCTGTCATCATATATACTTGTGCGAACACTTGAAATGTTACAATTGTTGTCATTATTAAAACATAGAAAGTAGTAGGTGAGATAAGAGGGATAGTTATTTTGAAGAATTGTTTAATTTTGCTTGCACCGTCAATTTCTGCTGCTTCATAATATACTTCCGGGATATTCTGTAAGCCAGCAAGATATATTATTGTATTATATCCCAAACTTCGCCAAATACAAACTATAATTATAGCACAAAGTGCAAGTGAGGGTCCACCAAGAAAGGCAGGTATTTTTAGTCCCATAGCACCCAATAGTAAGGTAAATATCCCTCTACTCTCAGAAAGCCATCCTAAGCCGTGAATACCAAAAAAGCCTAAAATATGATTCATTAAACCATTCTGGGGAGAAAAAATCAACTTCCAAACAATTGAGATTGCTACCAAAGATGTAACAGTTGGAATAAAGTAAGATGTTCTAAATAATCCTGACAATTTTGTGGTACGATTCAACAGATTTGCGAATAACAAAGAAAGAATCAAAGTTATTGGAACTACAAATATGACTAAGTAAAATGTATTAGTCAACGATTGCCAAAATCCTGGATCCCTTAATAACTGAGAATAATTTATTAAGCCAATAAACTTTTCAGGACCTTTTATGGTCCACTTGAAGAAACTTAATATAAATGAGAGAATAATTGGAATTAAGCGGAATGCAATGATAATTATTGCTGCTGGTAAAATATATAGATATGGAAATAAGTTTAAGTCTTTTTTGGGCTTCATAAATTACTTATTACAGATAATGATATTACATACCCGCCTACCAATCCTTTACGGGCAGGTAATTTTTTCTAGATAATTGGCTGGGGTGCAGGGATTCGAACCCCAATAGACAGATCCAGAGTCTGTTGTCTTACCATTAGACGACACCCCAAAAGAAATGAAAAATATAAAATTAAAAATTACAAATTATGGCGGAGAGGCAGGGATTCGAACCCTGGGTCCCAATTTCTCAGAACACACGCTTAGCAGGCGCGCACCTTAAGCCAACTCGGTCACCTCTCCTTAAAAAATCTGGCTGGGTCGGGAGGATTCGAACCTCCGAATACAGGGACCAAAACCCTGTGCCTTGCCGCTTGGCGACGACCCATAAAAATTATAAATTAAAAATTAAAATGGCGGAGGATGAGGGATTCGAACCCCCAAGGGCATAGCCCATCCCGTTTCAAGCGGGACGCCTTACCATTAGGACTAATCCTCCCATCTACAAATAAATTACTCTGAATACTTATTATATTGATATTTTTAAAAATACTTCTTTCATATGTCAACTAATTTATAAAAATTTAGTTCCAATTCTTTTTTTATTGACATTAATAACATAAACAAAAAAATTTCACACAAAATTATGAAAAATATTGGCATTTTTTATAACCCATTAAATTATAAAGATGGGGCTTATCTTAATGAAAAGATTTTTGCTCTAAAAAAGCAAAATTTAAATGTATTTCTTTTAGCCCGACAACATAGAACTGAACTGGATTCTGTGAAGTATGTTGATAAATTTACCAGGAATATTATTGACCTATTAATAGTATTCGGAGGTGATGGAACTATGTTAATGGCAGCGAAATTGGTAATTGAAGAAAACATACCTATTATAGGATTTAATCTTGGAAAACTTGGCTTCCTTTCTGAATGTAAAAAAGATGAATTTGATTCGGTCATCAATAGTATTGTTAATAATGATTATGCTATTGAAAAAAGACTTGCACTTTTTTGCCATTTAAAAAAGGAGAAAAGTTATAAGTATTATGCAATTAATGATTGTGTTATTTATAGGGGTGAATACCCAAAATTAATTAATATTGAAGTGTACAAAGATAACGAATTCGTTTATATGATTCGTGCTGATGGCGTAATCGTTGCTACTCCAAATGGATCAACTGCATATTCGCTATCAGCCGGTGGGCCTATTGTTTATCCTGAGAGTGATGTGATAGTTTTAACACCAATTAATCCTCACAATCTTTTTCTTAGACCGATTGTATTTCCAGCTTGCTCAAAATTAAATATTGTTTTAAAAGATAATATAGTTGGAGTCCATCTTAATATAGATGGAAAAGACATAAATAATATAACTGCTAATAATAATATTCATATAGAAAAATCATCATTTTATCCAAAATTTATAAAGCTACCAAACAAAAACTTCTGCAAGATTTTACGGGAGAAATTTACCTCAAAGAATAAATTCTAATTATGTATTCAAACAAAAAAAGATTCGCTACAGCTGATTTTGACCCTAAAACATTCGTAACAGTTCCAAATATTATTACTATGGTTCGTCTTATTATATTGCCTTTCATACTTATTTTACTTAACAAAGGATATGATATTTGGGCGGTTGCTCTGATTATTTTTTGTGGTTTTACTGATGTCCTTGATGGTTTTCTTGCAAAAGTCCTAAATCAAGCTACTGCAGTTGGCAAAATTCTTGACCCTGTTGTTGACAAGATTTTTTATCTTACTATTTTAGTCTTTCTAATGTTTGAAAGAGATTTTCCTTTATTTGCATTCATAATTATTGTTGTTCTTGAGATATTCATTCTTGCCGGTGGCTATATATTAATATCAAAATACAAAATTGTTCCAAGCTCTAATATTTCTGGGAAATTTGCAGTTTGCCTAATCAGTCTTTCAATTTTTCTTTATATTACAAATATAAAGTTTTTTAAAATAAATGTTATATTTGAGTTATCTTTACAACAAATTATTCTAATATTAAGTATTATAATACTATTTTTTGCAACAGTAATTTATGGACTTATCGCAAAAGCAGAAATTAAAAAAATCAAAAAATAGATGACTGATATTTTTGAGTTGTCTTAATCGGAGGTATGTATATGGCTTCGTTATACATCACAAGAAGAATAAGGGCTCTTCTAATTTTTGTTGTAATTATGGCTTCTTTGATTATTGCATTTAGTAGATCTAAAATTCTTAAAGCCTTTTTTAAGCCTGAAAAAACTACTATAGCAAGTGCACCTGAAGAAGCTACAGAGCAATTCGGAAGTTATAAATATTATACTAAATTTGATATAAGGTATATTACAAAAGATATAATTCAAAAAGATAATGAGGTAAGTAAAATTCTTGATAATACTAACTTTAATGAAATATATTCTAAATCAACAAAAAATAATAACATTACTAAAATTATACAACTCCCTATTGATAGTTATAGAAATGTAATGAATAATCTTAAGCAATTACCTGATTTGGAATTTGCTGAATTGAAAAAATCTGAAGAAACTGCTTCAATTGAGCAGTTAAGAAAGAGATTACAAGAAGAAGAGAATAACAAAAAACAGATTAGAATTGAACAGTATATAAATGAAGAAAAGCGATGGGAAGATTTAAAGAAAAAAGATGATATTATCGCTTCTCTGAATAATGAAATAATTGAAAAAGAAAAAAGTCAGAAGTATGTTTTAGCAAAAATTGATATTTCTAAAATCTTATCAGGAGATGTTGGGATTGCTAAATCACTAAAAATTTTCGGAATCACTTTTATTGAATCTTTTGTATTTATCACCATCGGGCTTTTTGTATGTTATCTAATAATAATTGGATTAACAAGGCTTTTTGTTATTCTTGGTATAAAAACTAGATCTGGGTCTTCATCAAGATATGGACGATACGGGGGATACGGAAGTAGTTCTTATGGGTATGGTGATTATAATTATGGTTATGGTGAGAAACGAATAAAGAGAAAATATATAAGAAAACCAAAGCAGAAGGATA
The DNA here is from genome assembly GCA_964398885.1 of uncultured Candidatus Cloacimonadota bacterium. Taxonomy (GTDB): domain Bacteria; phylum Cloacimonadota; class Cloacimonadia; order JGIOTU-2; family JGIOTU-2; genus JAGMCF01. The sequence continues at coordinate 49,080 of CAYNOU010000003.1, forward strand.
AAAATTCAGAATCTGATGAAAGTAATAAAACAGATTCCAAATAGATAAATTAAATTATGCTATCATACTGGCTACTATGGATTGTTTTGGGACTTATTCTTATTTTTATTGAAATTTTTACTCATAAATTTATCTTCTTTAGTATTGGACTTTCAGCAATTATTACTGGAATATTTAATATTTTAGGGATGGAAAAATTTATTATTTTGTTAATAGTTTTTTTGTTGCTAACAGTTTTTAATATTCTTTTCCTAAGAAAAATTGTTTCAAAATATCTCATCAAGCATAAATGATTATGATTTTATTTAAATTGTTTACAAAGATTTTCGGTCTCGGCCAGTCTTGGCTAGGCCAAGCCTAGACAGGCGCCCAGACGGAAAGGATAAAAATTTTTAGCTAATATCTTATTTTAAATTATATTGTTAATGGAAGGAGTGTAATGCCAGAGCATAAATCTTGTGAGAAAAGACTTAGATCTGATGCGAAAAAGAGAGATAAAAACAGATATGTTAAGAAAACAATTAAAACATTTGTGAAAAAGCTAAAAAACGCCAGCAGTAAAGAAGAGATAGAAAAGATGTTACCTGAAGTCTATTCAGTATTAGACAAGGCTGTTAAAAAAGGTGTGATTCACAAAAACAGTGCTGCTCGTCGCAAATCTCGTTTAGCAAATTTCGCAAATAAGTTTATGGATTAAATTCATATCTTGAAAATTATATTTATCTTTTGAAATTAATTCTACATTTTGAGAACTAAATTATCTGCTTTAATAGTATTTATTCTTTTATTTGTATTTACTACAAATGTAAGTGCAGATAAAAATCCAATAGCAATTTTAGAATCAAATTTTGACTTTCTTATTCTGCAATTTGATTTAGGTGAATATCAAATTGACCATTTTAATAATTTTACTGTCATAAAAGGAGCACATTTTTCATATAACTACAAAGAAGGTGCAGCAAAACTTCCTGAATTAAGTTTTATTATTGGAATTCCATCTAAAGGGAATATATCATTCAAAACATTTGATAAGAAAACTTCAAAAATTCCTCTTAAAAATCCTATATTACCGTATCCAGAATATGTTCAAGAAATTGGGGAAAAAACTTGTCATATGATTTATAAGATTCAACCAGACATATATTATAACTCACTTTCACCAAGAGATATTGATTTAACCGAACCGTATATCTGGAGAAACCAAAGAGTTGTTAAGCTAATAATTCATCCTTTTCGGGCTGAGAATAACCAGTTTATTATAACATCAGAATTTAGGATAAGAATAGATTTTGGAGGAAGTGGTCGCATAAAATCAGAATTTAAGGATAAGAATTTTGAAAATGTTTTTAAAAACACAATTATTAATTTTGATATTGCAAAAAATTGGTCAATTACTCGCAAAAGAGATATTCCTGATAATCCCTTTTCTCACGCTGATAGATGGTTTAAAATACCAATAACGCAAGATGGAATTTATAAGATAACCAAGCAAGAATTAAAAAATGCAGGCATTGATGTTGATAATTTAAATCCGGAAACAATAAGAATTTTTAATGGCGGAGGTTGCTCATTAGATAGAGATAGTTATACAGGACCATCAGATTTAGATTCAATCCCAATTTTTTTATCTGATACTGATGATGGATTTCCAATATACTTCTATGCTCGCGATACTGACGGAATTGAAATGAATAGAGAGTATTCCCAATATTATAATCCTTATACTCCTACAAATATATATTGGCTTACATATAACACTGATTTGGGTATTAAAAAAAATATTCCATCAGAACCTAAAACTACTTTACAAAACAGAAGTTCTAAAGAAACCCTAAATATTTATCATTATAAAGAACATCTTGAAGAGGAAAAGATAAGATCAGAACCTAATGGGCTAAAATGGTTTTGGTATAATTTTTCAGGAACTGGAAGTAATATAAAAAGTATTGAATTTTCAGTTTCAAACCTAATTCAAAATGAAAATCAAGAGATTAGGTTGAAATTTAATACAAGCCCAAGTTCGGGTTATATCAACTTTAAACTTAATAATGAAGAGATTACATCTTCTTCGACTGGGGGTGGTTCTATTATTTTCAGTGGTAATTTTTTACAAAATGGAAATAATATTTTAGATATTTATTATTCCGGATCGAAAAGTCTATATTTTGACTACTATAACATAGAATATGATAAAAATTTATCTATGGTAAATAATAGAGTGGCATTTCCTCTACCTGAAATTAATACTACTTATGAAGTTGAAATTAGCAATGTCCTGAATAATGAATTACAGATTTTTAAAGTTTATGATTTTGATAATGTAGAGAGAATTGATAGCTTATATTTTGAAAGTAATAAAGTATATTTTACAGATTCCATAAATAATATTGATATAAAATATTTTGCTGTTTGTCAGGGTGGATACTTATCACCTTCTCAGATTATTGAAAAGTATAAGCCGGAAGTATATTATTCATATAACGAGAATGGTCAAATAATTGGAGAAGATAAGTCTTGTTATTTGCGAGATAACATAGAACTTGCAAATACAGATCTTATTATTATCTGTCCTGAAGAATTTTATGAAAAATTAAAAGAATTAGCTAACTTTCATAGTGAAATTGATAGCATGACTGTTCTGGTTACAAAATTAGATGATGTCTATGATGAATTTTCATGGGGCTTACCTGATGTAGTTGCAATTAGATACTTTTTACATTATGCATTTGACTATTATGGGGCGGATTCTAGGCATAATGTTTCTTATGTAATTTTAGCAGGAGATGGCACAAATGATTTTAGAAAGTATGAAGCCATAACTGGTGATAAAAATAAAATTCTCCCCTTTATCAAAGGAACTACTCCATTGGATGATAATTATGTGTGTTTCAGTTCAAGTAATCCAGAAATGATGATTGGAAGAATTCCTTGTCAAACACAAACGGAATTAGAAATAGTTATTGATAAAATAGTTAACTATACAACAAGTCCTAATTATGGTTTTTGGAGAAGTCGTGTAATGATTTCTGCAGATGACTTTCTTAAAGATGGTCACCACTACGAGACAGGGAATACTTACAATGCTGAGATTTTATCTTCATTAATAGAAAACAATATTGAGCTTATTAAGATTTACGGGATTGATTACCCACTTGATGAATTTCGCAATAGGCCAGAAGCAAATGAAGCTATAATTAAGACTATAAATAATGGGGTTGGAATATTCGTTTATCTCGGTCATGGAGGTTACGATCTCCTTGGAGACGAAGATTATTTTCGTTCCAGTGATATCTCAAAACTTAATAATTCTGATATGCTCCCATTTTTCTATGCTGGTTCATGTAATGTTGGTCATTTTGATTCTAATACTTTTGAATCAATGGCTGAAAAGATGCTTCTTGCTAAAAACAGGGGAACAATTGCTTCATATGCATCTTCTCGCGGAGGTGGCTTTGGTGATTACGAAGATATCATTTCAGAATTAGTTAATAAGCCAGATGAAGGAATAAGAATCGGTGAAGCTATAATTACATACACTTTTAATCAAATGTATAACCTTTTTGGGGATCCAGCCGTTAGATTGGTTATACCTCCGAGGGCTGGAAATCTAAAAATTCCAGAAAGTTATCCAGACTCTCTAAAAGCAAGACAAACAGCTAACATAATTGGTAATATAAATAACCCAGATAATCAGTATGAGCAAATCTTCGCAGTTACTTATGATACGGATTATTCAACCACTTATCTTTATGAAGATGAAGTGGAAGATGTTTGGGTTTGGTTTGATATTGTATTTACTACAAAGGGCAAACCAATATTCAAAGGTCCAATTTCATGTTCTCAAGATTCATTCTCTCTTCATTTCATCGTTCCAGATGATATTTATGGAGGTTCTAAAGGTCATATTCTTGCATATGCGGTTAATACTGATAAAACAAAAGATATTCTTATGTCATATCACAAGCAGTCCAGTCCTAACAATCATAATTTGATTATAAATGGATATAGTGATGCAGTAAATGACGGTCCTCCTCTAATTAATATCTGGCTTGATAGAGAAGAGTTTAAAAACGGTGATTATGTTTCAGCAACGCCAACACTCTTTGCAAACATTTCCGATTCTAACGGAATAAATATTACAAATTATCCTGGGCATAGGATTCTTCTTACAATTGATGGTTATTGCGAAGAAAACATAACAGATTATTTTGTATACAATGCTGATTCTTACACAGACGGAGCAATTGAGTATAAAATAAACAATTTAAGTGTAGGTAGTCATCAACTGAAATTAGAATTATTTGATAATTTTAATGAGGGTGCCAATAAAGAGATAAGTTTTAAGATAAAAGAAACCACTAATATAAAAGTCAGCAAAGTTCTCAATTATCCAAATCCGATGAAAAATCTTACCTATTTCACATTTTATTTGGATGGAGATGCGGTAGTGGATATTGAGGTCTTTACTATCTCAGGCAAGAAGATAAAGACGATTAGTGATAAAATATGCCAGCCTGGATATAATCAAATTTTTTGGGATGGAAAAGATAATGAGGGGGATTCTCCTGCAAGTGGTGTGTATTTCTATAAAATCATTCTTAATTCTAAAAGAGTTAATAATGTTTATAAACTGATAATATCACATTAAATTTAAATAAAAAATTAAAAAATTAATAAAAAATTTGACAAGAGAATTAAGATTGTGTTAACTTGTCTTTAATAAATTGGATTAGCAAGGCATTCTAAGTAATTAGGTATTATGCTTAACAGCATAAGAAATTGTTAATGTCTTAGATAGGAAAATGCCTATATGGCAGAATTATTAAAATGCTAACTTACAAATTAGGATTTTCAGATAAAAATTTTGTCTGAAATGTTTATATTAACAATCTAATATTAAAGGAGAAAACAATGAAAAAGAAACTTTGCTTTCTAACAATTCTGTTACTAATTTTCTCAGTTTCTCTTAGCTGGGCTATTGTAAAACAAGCTACTGTGCCTACAAACAAAACGGAGAGCACCCTTCCAAAAATCATAAATTCAGAAAGTCATCCCGTCATTCCCGAAGGCACTGTATTAAGATCAATCAAACATCATCAAGTAGCTCCAATTGACGATGAATATGTGAATACCCGTTCAGATAAAGGTGGTGTTGAAACTGTATGGGCTGAAAATTTTGAAACTGAGGACGCATTTTGGTATTACACAGGTGCGGCTTACATAGTTACTCTTACTCCCGCCGACGAAATTGCCACAAGATTTACTCCATTCCATAATGGTACACTTGATGGAACCTGGATATACTTTTATGGTGGCGATGCTACTGAAGTAACTATTAGTGTTTATGACAAGGATGCTAGCGGGTTGCCAGGAACGGTGCTTGGCTCACTTGATGTAGACCCTGGTGCTGGAAATACAATAGATTTGTCCTCTTTAGGAATTACACTTACTAGTATGGAAGATTTCTTTATATCTGTTAAGATTAGTACCGGTTCTGACCTTAATGTGATTTGTGATGATGGCTCAGGAACCGCTGCGCGTTCATTTAGTAATAGTGGTACTGGATGGATATCCGAAGCTCCTTATGAATGGTGCATTGATGCAATAGTTACTTGGACTGACTCATGGACAACTGGAACTGGCAACTGGCAATATATTGAAAATGATACTATTCCTCACAGCCCCACACATTGCTGGTGGATTGATGAAGGGGTAGGCTATACCAATGACCCATTGGTTTCCCCGACTTTCCATCTTATACCAGGATATAATCTATACTTTATCAGTATGTGGATTAATATTGAATTTCCAAGAACAGTAGCCCCTACGGGTTATATTGATGAAACTTACAGACTGTGGATTGTAGATACAGATGCACCACTTGTTGATTATTGGCATATAGATGACCTGAATGCTTATGAAGGTAATTCCTGGTGGTGTGGACTTGAAGACCCCACCTGGGCTGGTGGCTGGGGTTATGGTAATAATTGGAATCAATGGATTGAGACCCCTGACTTAGATTTATCCACATCCAGTCCAATTTCCCTTGATTTTATCCAACGCTATGATGTAGAGTTGGATTACGATTATTGTTATGTTGAAATTTCTACTGATAATTGGGCTTCACAAACTACTCTTGCTACATATAATGGAACTAATAATACCTGGACTGCAGAGCAGATAGACCTTAGTAGTTATGCTAACGAAAATGTAAAAATAAGGTTCCGCTTTATCTCTGATTCTGGCTGGTCTGATGAAGATGGTGATGATACTGAAGGTGCCTGGTTCATAGATAATGTTGTAATATCAGATGGCTCCACTACTTTCTTTGAAGATAATGCAGACGCTCAACAAAACTTCCTGGTAAATCCCGGCAATTTACCATGGGAAGCACTCTTCTATGATTATGATAGAGACTATCCTGCTCCTTCCTGTGGTTGGGAATTAATTGATAAAGATTATATTTTCAATGGCACATGTAATGTTACAGACTATGCTGATAAAGACATCAAACTTAAGGTAACTGTGTCCACAGACGATAGCACCTATGCCTTTGGTGCAGGCTTCTATGTTGATGATATAGATATCACAGGAATCTCTCTTCCTGAAGTTGATATGGCTTGTGATTTCACGCTTGTCCCATATCCATCAACTGTAGGGCTTGATATTAAATCAGATTTAACACCTAAAGTCATTATAAGTCAAAGAGGTTATGGAAGTTCAGCAGCTAACATACGTATTGATGTAGAAGATACAGGATTTGAACCTCCATTATTTGATTATTATGCACAAAATGCAGGTCCTTTAGGAATGGGTGAATACGGTCTATTTGATCTAACGAGAAATCCGGGCTATACCCCAGTAGAAGGGACTTATGATTATGTAGCCTGGGTAGAAGCAGCAGGAGATACCGTACCTGACAACGACTATGCTCCCCCAATGACTGTACAAATCTATCCCGCAGGTGAATATGAACTTGGATATAATAGCAGAGTAGCAGGTCTGTACTATTATCCTTATATATCAGGAGCATTAACCCATTATACCCCATTTAGTGATGGAATAGTTTCAGGTCCACAACAATTAAGCGGCGTAAGATGGCTCGCATATTATCGTGGTGGCGAACCAGGAGATTCTGGTGCTTTAACATTTGATGTATATGATGCCATTGATGACACCACATTTGGAGATCTTCTTCATCATGAAGAGATCACTTTCTCTGCCACAAAATTTGAATGGACATCAATTCCATTTAGTGAATCTGTAACGGTTGATGGGGATTTCTTTATTCTAGTAACAGGTGTGTGGCCTGAAGCAGGAACTAGTCCAGATAGTTTGGTGTATTTTATGCTCTGTGATAATAATACAGCAGATCTTCTTGGCGAAAGTTATTATGCTGGACATTCTTTCGATTATGATCCGGAGACGGGAGAAATGTCTGAGCTCGAAAATGATTTATACTGGAATGCTTTACTGAATATAGAAATAGGTGTTGACCCAGGTCAGGAACCTGAAGTAGCAACAACTTACCTTAATCAGAACTTCCCGAACCCAGTAACTTCAAATACAAATATCTCATTCAACCTAAAAGCAAATTCTGATGTTAAAATTTCAGTTTATAACATTAAAGGTCAGTTAGTTGAGACATTGGTAGATAATAAAATGGAGAAAGGACCTCATACTCTTACTTGGAATAACAAATCTCTTTCTAATGGAATCTATTTCCTCAGATTAGAGACTAAAGAAACTACAATTACAAAGAAGATGGTTATTCTGCGATAATCATCATTCAATTTAAGCCCTATCCCGATAAATCGGGATGGGGCTTTTATTTTTTGGCATTATAAAAAAATTGTATGACGAAAAAAGTAAAACAATCACTTAAAATCCAACCAATAATTTATTTATTTTCTCTCTTAATTTTTACTAATCCATTTTTCATAACAAAAAAATACCTTTTATTTTTTCCATATAGACTTTTAGTACTTCAAATTCTAATTTTGGTTATTTGCATTCTTTTTTTTCTTTCACCCAAATATAAATTTAATAAAAAGAAATATCTCCCATTCTTGATTATTGGCATATATCTTTTTTATAATGTTATTAGAGCTATTTTTTCAATCCGCCAGATGGCGGATTATAGTTTAGATGTTTTAATATATTTAATCCCTTCAATAATCCTATTTTTTATTATCTCGCAAATTAAAATTAATAAAAATGAAAGAAGTTTAATTGCAGGTTCATTTGTTTCCAGTTTTCTTCTTTCAATCATTCCGGGATATTTTCTTCAATCACAGACTGTTGTTTGTTTTTCTCGTCTTAGTCTAAATTGGGCAAATCCTAATTATTATGCGAGTTATCTCTTAATTACTATCGGTTTTACTATCTATTTATGGAAATTATATTCAAATAAGAATGCTAAAAAAAACTGGATAAAATATTTTTCTCTTTTATCATTAATTTTAATTATTGTATTTTTATTCTGGACACAATCGCGTGGAGGTCTCCTTGCTTTTTTATTAGTGATGACTATTTTTGTATTAGCATACAGTATAAAAGGGTCAAAATTTAAACTTCTTACAACTTTAGTAATTATACTATTAATATTATTCATAGGATTATTTTATACTTTTCAAAAAATTCGTCCAGCCACAATTACTTTTAGAGAAAGGATTTATAAATCAACTTTTGATTATATAAAAGATTTCTGGTTGTTTGGCAGTGGTCTTGGTTCTTTTGCGCATTATTTTCCAAAGTATAGGCAAAGTGATTACAAATTGATAGGACAAGAAGATATTATTACACATACTCACAATGAATTTATGGAACAATGGGCTGAAACCGGTATAATAGGACTACTACTTTTTTTAGGATTTATTATTGTAATAATATTAGAAGCTATAAAGAAAATTTCAATATTTGAAGCGGAAAGGAAATATTTTATCGGTGCATGCTTGCTATCCTTTCTGCTTTTTATTACTCATAATCTCTTTACCATTACCATGCGACTATCTCCATTACAAATCTATTTTTATATTCTTGCAGGCTTAATTTTTGCTAATTATGAGGAAATAAATATTAAAATAAATAGAACGAATAAAAAGAAATATATTCTATTCATTCTTATCCCTTTGTTTCTATGGTTAATCTCAATAAATATAAGAAATATAACGGGATTGGGTTATTTTCAGAAATCAAAAGAGATATTTGATATTTCTAAATTTAGACTATCAACTTCTATCAAATATGCTGAAAAAGCAGAAAAATATATTCCTCATAATGCTGCTTTGCTTTATCATCTTGGTTATTCTTATAATTATAAAAAGGATTATAAAAAGTCCATTGAGTTTTTCAATCGTTTGCTTAAGATATCACCTTATTACCCACAAGCTCATTTCTGGAAAGGTTATATTTATTCTTTGAACAATAATTGGAATAAAGCTATAAATGAATATAAAGATGAGTTAAAATATGACCAATATCCTAAAGTATACTTTAATCTTGCGATAGCTTATTATTATAGTAATGATGAAAAATCATCTATTAGTTATTTACAAAAATATGTAGAAAAAATTGTTGAAAAAATAGAGAAAAATCTTGTTTTAGACAGAGAAAGGATTTTATCTCAAGAGAAAAGGAACCTTAATTTTGCTTTTGAAAATCTAAAAAAATACTACATTGACAAAGATAAAGATAAAATTTCAGAGTTAGAACAGATTAAAAAAATTCTGTCCCCGTAAAAATTAATAACATCATTTTTAAAGAACTGTAATGAGATAAATTTTTTTCTTTACTACGAAAATTGTTTAACACTTAAATGGTTAAAATATTACTTATCAATAAATATCTAAGGGTAGGATGAAATCAAAATACAGAGAACTTATAAAAGAAGTTACAGAAAGATACCCGGAAAGAAAAAAAGAGTTCTTGTCTGGTTCTTCCAACATTGTCAAAAGGCTTTATACACCTGAGGATACTGAGGAAGTAGATTTTGAATCTGATATTGGCTATCCCGGCTTGTATCCTTATACTCGTGGTGTTCAACCAACAATGTATAGAGGCCGCCTTTGGACAATGCGTCAGTATGCCGGTTTTGGAAATGCTGAGGAATCTAACAAAAGATATAAATATCTGCTTTCACAGGGTCAAACTGGGCTTTCTATAGCATTCGACCTTTGCACTCAAATTGGATATGATTCTGACCATTCAATGAGCAGAGGTGAGGTCGGTAAAGTCGGCGTAGCTATTGATTCGCTTGCAGATATGGAAACACTTTTTGATGGAATTCCTTTGGACAGGATTTCAACTTCAATGACAATTAATTCAACCGCAGCAATACTTTTAGCTATGTATATAGCAGTGGCAGAAAAACAAGGGGTGTCAAAAGAAAAACTGAAAGGTACTATTCAAAATGATATTCTAAAAGAATATATTGCAAGAGGGACATATATTTTTTCACCGAAACCATCAATGCGTTTGATTACAGATATTTTTAAGTATTGCTCGGAAAATATTCCGCTTTGGAATACCATATCCGTCTCAGGCTATCATATTCGTGAAGCTGGCTCAACTGCTGCTCAAGAAGTTGCATTTACTCTTGCAGATGGAATCGCTTATGTAGAAGCTGCAATAAAGGTTGGGTTGAATGTAGATGATTTTGCACCAAGAGTTTCATTCTTTTTTAATTCTCATAACGACTTATTTGAAGAGGTTGCAAAATTTAGAGCTGCAAGAAGATTGTGGGCAAAGATTATGAAACAAAGATTTAATGCGAAGAATCCAAAATCAATGAAAATGAGATTTCATACTCAAACTGGAGGCTCAACTTTAACGGCTCAACAGCCTGACAATAATATTGCTCGTGTCACAATTCAAACACTTGCAGCAGTTCTTGGAGGAATGCAATCTCTGCATACAAATTCAAGAGATGAAGCATTAGCTCTTCCAAGCGAAGATTCAGTTAGAATTGCTCTTAGAACACAACAGATTGTTGCTTATGAAAGTGGCGTTTGCAATACAATTGACCCATTAGCAGGTTCTTATTTTATAGAAAGTACAACAAATCAGATTGAAGAGAAAGCAATGGAATACATTTCTCAAATTGATGAACTGGGCGGAATGGTTGAAGCTATTGAGAAAGGATATGTGCAAAAACAGATTCAAGATAGTGCTTACAAATATCAGAAACAAATAGAGAATGAAGAAAGAATTATTGTAGGACTTAATAAATTTGTCACAGAAGAGGAGCCGCGCAGAAACCTTTTGAAAGTTGATGAATCAGTTGAGAGATTACAAGTTGAGAAATTGAAAAAAATCAAACAAGAAAGAGATAATCATAAAGTAGAAATGGCACTAAAAAAGATTAGAGAGACTGCAAAATCCTCTGATAATTTGATGCCTGTAATTTTTGAAGCTGTTAAAGTATACGCTACTTTAGGTGAGATATGTGATGTTTTGCGTGAGGAATTTGGAGAATATGAAGAACAGCTTGTGCTGTAAATTTAGCCACAAAGACTCAATCCCCGCGGACGTGGGGACACAAAGGGTTAATACAAATTTTATTTGCTGTAAAAATTTGTTTGTTGACAGAGGAAATGATTTTATATTCTTGGTGCCTTAGTGCCTTTGTGGCAGAAAGCTAATATGGAAAAGAAAATAAGAATTTTAATTGCAAAACCTGGCTTAGATGGACACGATAGGGGAGCAAAATTTGTTGCCCGTGCCCTTCGCGATGCTGGTTATGAAATTATCTATACCGGTATTAGACAAACACCAGAACAAATAGTTAATGCTGCAATTCAAGAAGACGTTGACTTTTTAGGAATGAGTATTCTATCTGGCGCTCATAAAGTCCTCTTTTCTAAAGTAATGAAACTTCTTAAAGAGAAAGGTGCAGAGGACATAATTGTGTTTGGCGGCGGAGTTATTCCTGAGGATGATATTCCTTATCTGAAAGATATTGGAGTTAAAGCAATCTTTACCCCAGGCACCAAATCAAAAGAAATTATTGA
>CAYNOU010000003.1:61190-70980 GCA_964398885.1 uncultured Candidatus Cloacimonadota bacterium
GAGACTAATACATCGGGATAAAATAAAATGATTAGAAATATAATCCCAAAATAAAGAAAGTGAATTTTATTTTGCGACTATAAAAACTGGGATTTATCCCAAAAGGAGAAAAAATGGGTATAATATTCATCCTTATAATTCTGATTGTGCTATATTGGCAGGCAAAGAGTATTTTCCACGATAAGGCTAAATTGGCAAAAACTATTATTGTTTTGCTAATTATTATTGGAGTTTTATCACAAACAATTAAAATAGTTGAGCCAGGTGAAGTAAAAGTCCAGGTTCTTTTTGGAAAGGTTCAGAAAAGGGTTTTACACAGCGGACTTAATTTTGTAAACCCACTGATATCCGTCCACACTATGAGCGTTCGTACTGAAAATTATACAATGAGTGCAACAACTTATGAGGGCAGAGTACGAGGCTATGACGCTATTAAGGCACTAACTTCCGATGGCATCCTTTTACCAATGGATATAACTTGCTTATTCCACTTGATGCCGGAATTTGCACCAGAGGTTTATGAAAAGATCGGGGCAAACTATGAAGAGAAAATTATTCGTCCAGAACTTAAAACTGTTATCAGAGAGGTTATCAGCAAACACAAAATGGAAGAGGTGTATTCCTCAAAAAGAGATACTATCGCTTTTAATATGCGAAAAATAGCTTATAATAAACTTTTAAAAAGAGGAATCTATATTGAGGATATTCTTCTCAGGAATGTTACTCTACCCAAACAAGTTGAAGACGCCATAAATTCTAAAAAAACAGAGCAGCAAAATTTTGAGAAAATGCAATATACTCTCCAAAAAGAGGCAAAAGAAAAGGAAAGAAAGATAATAGAAGCAGAAGGTATCAAAAAGGCAAATCAGACAATTGCTGAAGGATTAACAGAAAATTATCTTAAATGGTATCAGATTGATATGATGAAGAAACTGATTGATAGCCCAAATAATACGATTATCTTTATTCCGATGGGACAGGAGATTTCACCGATAATTAGTACTGGAAAGTAGTAGATAAAAGGAAATAAGGAAATAAGGAGATAAGGCAAAATGTAAAAGGCAAAAATTAAAAAGCGGAAATCATTAATATATGGAAGATTCATTCTTTCACCTATAGACTTCAGTTTAAGCATTCCCAAGCTGGGGTTTGGGAATGAGAGTTTATAATTCGTAATTTTACATTTGTCTCTGTGTTCTTTGCGTCTCTGCGGTGAGGTATTTACATATGAAAAAGAAAAGAATTATATTCATTATTGTGTTATTATCTATGCTTTCTATATGCACTTTTTCTTATGCTTCATCTGAATTTGCTGGTGTTTTTACATTGATAAATCCTTCTGCGACAAATGTTGCCTTTGGACTTGAATCCGGAACTGCAAATATTTGGGATAAAAGTCCGTTGGGTGTTTGGAGCAATCCTGCAAAATTAGGTTATTATAATGGAATTGCTTATGGATATTTACATGATAAATGGTTTGAAGGTGTTGTAGAAGATATGTATCATAATTCATCTTATATTACATTTGGTTGGAAAGGTATTGGAATTTTACTACCTTTTATAAATTATTCTAATAAATTCGGAACAACATTGGATTATGGAAAAATAGCAACTTTTGATCAACATGGAAATCTAGTTACCTTTAATTTTTATGAAACCTGTAGTCAGTTTGCATTTGGCATAAATTACTTCGAGTTTGTAAAAAACTTTATTTGTAAAGAAGAAACAATTAGTAAAATTCAAAAATATGCGGATTTTTCAATCGGAACAGGTTTTGATTATTTTCATAAAGTTAAAGCTGATACATTTTTTTATAGTAATAAAGTAACAACTGCAAATATAGGGGGGAACTTAAGGTTAACCCCTATAAATGTTGATAATGAAAATCTAAAATTTGATATCTCATTAGGTATTAATTTTATTAATATTTTCAAATCAAAAGTAACCTATAAAGTTGACGAAGTAAAATACAAATACTATCTTCCTTATGGCAATAGAACTGGAATCGCTGGAAAATTATCATTTATAAATATTAAGAACCTTGCAGATGAATATCCTTTGCTTTATGATATTTCTAAATATCTTTTCTCAATCTATGCAAGCTATGATAATTCTAAATATGGTAATAATCCTTCAACCTGGGGTAAAGGAATTGAATTGACTTTTCTTGATATATTTTCATGGAGATCCGGTGAGTATAATGATATTGATGGACATATAGTCGGAGATTGCAAAGGTTTGGGGGTAAATCTTAATTACAAAGATGTTGTAAGCTTTCAGTATAATTATGTAGAGTTTCCGGGTGGAGATTTGCAAAAGACACAAGAAAAAGAGGATATATCATTTTCAATAGATATAATAAAACTCATAAATGAATTAAAATAGATTCTTTGTGTCCTTTGTGCCTTTGTGGTGAAAAAAAAATGAGCAAAACCATAATAGAAAAAATTATTCAATCACATTCAGATGAAGAAGTAAAAGCTGGTAAAATTGTCTGGATGAAATTAGATATCCGCACTGCTCGTGATTTTGGCGGAGCTAATGTTGTGAAAAATTTGGAAAAATATTATCCGAATGAACAATTGCCAGATATAAAAAACATACTTTTTACATTTGATTGCGTTGTACCAGCCAAAACAATTCCTTATGCAAATAATCAGCAGATTTGTCGTGAGTTTGCGAAAAAGCAAGGTATAAAAGTATATGATGTTGATGCGGGTATTGGAACTCATATTTTGATGGAAACGGGTATAGCACGACCCGGTAGAATTCTTGTAGGGACAGACAGTCATTTCAATATCTTGGGTGCTGTTGGTGCTTTCGGACAGGGAATGGGGGACCAGGATATTGCTTTTACCTTTCGCACAGGAAAAACCTGGTTTGAAGTGCCAGAAACAATCAAAGTAAATCTAAAAGGAAGATTTTCATATCCTACAACTGGAAAGGATTTAATTCTTTATATTTTAAGAAAATTGGGAAGTAAAGGTGCTCTTGGAAAATGTATTGAATATTATGGAGAATGCCTGAAAGATTTGAGCTTCGCAGAGTATATTACTCTTTGTAGTATGATGACAGAAATGGGTGGAATTGTTGCTTTTCCATATCCAGATGAAAATGTAAGAAAATGGCTAAGTGAACGGACTGGAGAAAATCCAGAATTTATATTTGCTGATGCAGATGCAACTTATTGTGATGAAATTGAAATAGATGTATCAGATTTGCAGTCTCAAATTGCCTGTCCTCCAAAACCTGATAATGTTACGGATGTTAAAGAATTAAAAGGGTTAAAAGTTGATTCCGTATTCGTTGGCTCCTGTACTAACGGGAGGATTGAAGATATGCGTTGGGTTGCTGAAATTCTTAAAGGAAATAAAGTAGCTAATGGTATTATGTTGAGAATAGTTCCTACCACAAAAGAGATTTACGGACAGATGCTTAAAGAAGGTTTGATTGAAATTTTGTATAATGCTGGAGCTATAATTTCTAATCCAGGTTGCGGCGGATGTGCCTCTGGACAAATCGGAATGACAGGTAAAGACGAGGTGCAGATTTCAACTGCTAATAGAAATTTTCTTGGAAAACAAGGAGACGGAGACACCTATCTTGCCAGTCCAGTTACAGCAGCTTTTGCAGCAATTAATGGAGAATTGTAATTTATGAGTAGATTTGTTAATCATTTTATATTTATATCAGTTTGTATCATATTTGTTATAATAGGATGTTCTAAGGAAGATTCAACTATTGAAATTGATCCTTATATTTATATACACGGGAAAATAAAAAAGGGAGAATCTCTATATTCTACTTTATTGAAAAATAATATTAAGGGTATAGAAGCATATAAAATCACAAAATCTCTCAATGAACTTTACGACCTAAAACATACAAATCCTAATGATAGTTTTATGATACAGATTGATACTTTGAACCAAGTGCAAGTATTAGAATATTTTCCAGATAAATTCAAAAGGTTTATTGCTCAGCGAGATACATCAGGTAATTATATTACCCACAAGGAAGAAATAGAATTAACAAGGGAAATAAAAATCTCGTCTGCAACTATTGAATCTTCTCTCTGGCAAGCATTTATTAATAACGGTATAAATCCCCAAATAGTTACGAATTATAGTGATATATTTCAGTGGGATATTGATTTTTTCATTGATCCAAGAGAAGGTGATAGTTGTAAATTAGTTTACGAGACTTTTACTCATAAGGGTGAAATATTAAAGTATGGGAACATCTTAGCCGCTTCTTATAAAGGGAAAAATTTTGATTTAACAGCTTACTATTATAGCAATGGGAATAAATATCATAGTTATTATGATAAGGATGGAAGGTCATTTCAAAAAGCATTTTTAAAATCACCCTTAAATTATTCTTATATCAGTTCATATTTTGGGATGAGATTACATCCAATAACAAAAAAATATTGGCTTCATAATGGAGTTGATTATGCAGCTCCTTTTGGGACTCCTGTGCAGGCATCAGCAGATGGAGTGGTTATTCATAAAGGATGGAAAGGAGGACACCCCACACCTTACGGAAACACAGGCGGATACGGTAATACTATTATGATTCGTCATGCTAATGGATATAAGACATTATACGGACATCTTAGCAGATATGCTCGCGGTATTAAAATTGGAACACGGGTAAAACAGCATGACATAATAGGATATGTCGGCTCAACAGGATGGTCAACAGGGCCACATCTTCATTATACGATTTATCAGCATGATAAAGCAATTAACCCACTAAAATTAAAAAATGTATCGGGACCACCAATACCTAAAGAATTACGGATGGATTTTAGTAAAGTTGTTTCTACAATGGATAAAATATTACAGAATGAAGATGTGAATATTGTGTCATCAATCTAGAATAAGAAGATAAGAAAATTATATGGGGTGCTGAAACGATCCGCCAGCTGGCAGAGAACTTTCAGCAAAGCTGCACAGGCACAGGCGAAAAGTTCATCCTGACAAGTCAGGATTTGTTTTCGCACTCCGAGAAGCATATTCTTTTAAAAAAATCAAAAAAATTGACAGAGGAATAAACTAAGTTACAATCTATCCCAAAATGAAAAGAGAAATTAGACTAAAAGGCAAAGTCTGGCTGATTACTGATAACAATAACAATCTAATAAACGATATAGACACTGATATGATTTTTCACAATAGATATTTAGCAATTACAGATATAAATCTGATGGGGCAATATACATTTGATAATCTTGATGGATGGAAGGATTTTGCGAAAAAAGCTGAAAAAGGGGATATTGTGATAGCTGGAAAAAACTTTGGTGCAGGCTCATCCAGACAGCAAGCAGTTGATTGTTTTAGGTCTTTGGGAATAATAGCAATTTTGGCACAATCCTTTGGCGCAATTTACAAACGAAATGCTATAAATTCTGGACTGCCAATACTTAAGGTAAAAAAAATTGATTTAACACAAACTAATCAGAGAGACGAATTAGAGATTAATTTGGAAGACGGGAAAACTTCATCCCAATATATTGAACTTGAACCATTTTCAAAGGTGCAGATGGATATTTATCAAGCAGGAAATTTATTTGAGTTTGGAAAACAAAATTTATGATTACACAAAAGCAGATAAACGAAATTATAAAAATTATCATCAAAGGATACAAGCCTGAGAAGATAATTCTTTTTGGCTCTTATGCTAATAGGAATCCTACAGAAGATAGTGATTTAGACCTGCTGCTGGTGAAAGAAAGTAAACTTCCTAGATATAAAAGAGCCAGAGCAGTCCATAGGTTATTTGTTCCATATCCGTGTGCAATGGATATAATAGTTTATTCTAAAAGTGAAATAAATAAGTGGAAAGATATAAGAAATTCTTTTGTTTACGATGTATTAAAAAATGGAAAAGTATTGTATGAACGAACTGGTTAAAGAATGGATTCATAAAGCTGAAAATGATCTTTTAGATGCTGAAAATAATTTAAGATGTCCCCAAATCCCCACTGATACAGTTTGCTTTCATTGCCAACAAGTTGCCGAAAAATATCTTAAAGCTTATTTGATTTCCCAAGATAAATCTTTCCCTAAAATTCATAATCTGCTTCGTTTAATGGAACTATCCAGGGAAATTGACCAAGATTTCTCAAAATTGAAAAATAATTTAATAATTCTAAATGATTATGCGGTTGAAATTCGTTATCCTGATGATTGGTTTGAACCAACTGTTGATGATGCAAAAGAAGCATTTGAATTAGCCAAAGAAGTAAAAGAATTTGTATTATTAAAGATAAAATAACATTCAGAAAGGAGCAAAAAGTGAAAAATTGTATAAAACTCGTTTTCTTACTTACATTGCTATCTTTTCTTTTTACAGGAACAGCATTTGCAAAAATACTTCCTAATGATGAACCAGTAGCCGGTCTCAAAGTAGAAGATGTTCCCTATGATGATGGTGGTGGTTTAATTATAAGTTGGAATCCTTTACACAAGGATAAGAAGATTATTGAGTATCGTGTATATCGTGGCGTAACACCTGATTCTCTGTTTTATATTGGCAAGATTCCTGTGAATGTAAAAACTGGCGTCATTGGAGATACAATGAGGTTTATGGATCAGAGTTGGGTATTTTTCGTGGACGCCACTTCACCTGCTAAATTAAAAAGAGAAAAAGGACAGCGAAAAGGTGAAATTGGATATGATGTTCTGTATCGTAGAATGCCCAGAGATATGAAAGTGTATGGTCCAATATTGAAAGAGTATCAAATTCTTTGCGTAGTTCCCAATAAACCGTATTTCTATAAATCCAAAATGAGGGAATTTACTGAAATTGACACAACAGAAGAAGGTGAGGTTGATACAACTTCTACTATTATGTCTGGATTGAAATTAGAACAATTTAAATATCTTCTCACAAAACAAATTGTTGGTAAAAAGTATTATTATGCTGTTCAAGCAGTTAATATGAATAGGACGACTTCACCATTATCTGAAATTGTGGCGGGTGTAACTACAGATGATCCACCAGAAAAGTTGAAAGAATTCTACGCAGTTACATATACTGATGCAGAAAAAATGCACTTTGAATGGACACTACCTACTTTCGCAGAAGATCAGAAACAATATAATATCTATCTTTATGATGAAAATGGAGAACAGCATAAAATCTTTACTCGCCCAGATGCATATCCATATACTCCACAAACAAATGCAATTGTTCCTTTCGATTCTATAAAAGTTAATTCTGAAACGTTTAATCCAGCAAACCTGCAATGGTATAAATTCAATATTGGGGAACAAGACAGAAAAGACCAAGAAACCCTTGCAAAAGACGAACCAATTCCTGCTGAAATTGTAGAAAATTCTTCAGAAGTTTTACCAAATCCAAATATACCTGAATATTTCACAGTAGAAGACAATCCTTATGATAAAGGTGACCAAATCAGAATTTATTTTGATAAGCCATACTTTGGAATTTCCAAGCTAACCTATGATGACGATTTTACCAAATTATTTGTAAGCTACTTTATTAAAGATAATGACCTTTTCAAAGTTAAACGAATTACAATTAGTATAAATGGAACGAAACATATTGAATATGTTCTTGATAATAAAGCAAAATTCAAAGTTAATTGGGAGTATCAGAAGCCAATGACAATTTCTGCAACATTTAAATGCAGTAATAAAGCAAAAAAATTATATAAAGATGTAAAATTACCAGAAGATTATTCTATATCATATACTTTCTATTATGACAAAGATATGGAATTGGTAAGAGTGCAGGAACCTTCAGAAAAGAAATATAGTTATCAGGTTTATAAGCACAACAACAATAGTGATGTATATCGTTTTCCAAAACTACTATCCTATATGGAAAGAGAATATTTAGACAGAATTAACTATGAAGAGGTTATATTTCGTGGTGACCCCCAATTTCAACTTGATGATAAAAGACTTTATGTTTCAACTTATTTAGATGTTGGAAATTGGAAAGAAGAGCAACCATACTATGTAGAACAGCTTTATCTTGAACAATTAGAAAAATTTACGAAAGATTTAACAAAAGAGATTCAAAAGTTAGAAAAGAAAGAGGAAGAAGCTACATCTGAAAAAGAAAAACAAGAAATTGAAAATACAATTAAAACTTACAAAGCCCACTATATTGAAGATATACCACCATGGGTTAGAGAAGCAAATGAGCAAGCAACTGATAAAGCCAGAATGAAAATTTTGGACAAAGCACATTGTGACGCAAAGCGGACTTTCAAATATTTTATCAGAAAAACTGATGGAAAGGGGCATTTTGTTGATACGGAAGTTTATACTAAAAAAGATGGGGAGCAACATTTCTTTCCTATACCTAATTGGTATAACAATCGTCTGACCATAGTCTTAATTTCCGTCTTGATTTTTGCTGCTTTAGTATATATTATGGTTAGAGCTGCTCGGAAAGGAAAGAAACTATATATAAGACCAATCGCGGGTATTGAGGAAATAGATAATGCTTTAGGAAGAGCCACAGAGATGGGTAGACCGATTCTATTTGTTCCAGGATTAAGTAGCATCAGTGATGTCGCCACATTAGCAGGGCTTGCAATCCTAAGCAGAGTTGCAAAAAAAGCTGCTGAATATGATACAAAAATTCTTGTGCCTGTTAGAGATTATATTGTATTGCCAATTGCACAGGAGATAGTGAAAGAAGCACACTATGAAGCAGGCAGACCAGATACTTATGATAAGAATAGTGTATTCTTTATCACAACTGCACAGTTTGCTTTCGTCTCTGGTGTTAATGGTATTATGATTAGGGAAAAAACCGCTACTAATTTCTATATGGGAATGTTCTGGGCAGAATCTTTGCTTATGACTGAAACCGGTAGTATGACAGGTGCGGTTCAAATTGCAGGCACAGATGCTGTGTCACAGTTGCCTTTCTTTATTACAACCTGTGATTATACATTAATCGGTGAGGAATTATATGCTGCAAGTGCATATCTTTCCAGACAACCTCTTATTCTTGGCACTCTGAAGGCACAGGATTATGTAAAACTTTTGATAGTAATTTCTGTGGTGGTGGGAACCATCCTTTCCACCTTACACTTAACATTTTTCATGAATTGGTTTCCAATTGAGTAGAAATGTCATCCTCGCGAATGCGAGGAAAGGAGAAAAAAAATGAAAAGAACAGCACCTTTATTAATTGTTATAATTTTAGGATTTCTCTTCGTAGCTTATGTCTTTATTCCACATAAAGTTTCTGCTGATTTCTATGATTGGTATATGAAATGGATAAAAGTAATTAGTCCTTTTGCTGTGGTCTTGGGGGTTGGAAGCTTAGTTATGGTTCATAGGACTAAAATCAAGCGCAAAGCACCCAATTGGGGATACAGTACGGTTACTTTAGGGGCATTAGTTATAACCACACTTACAGGATTTATCTGGGGCATTCAGGAAGGAACACCTTTTATGTGGATTTTTAAGAATTTTAATGTTCCAATGGGTGCTACTATGTTTTCGCTATTAGCTTTCTACATTGCTTCAGCTGCATATAAAGCCTTCCGTGCACGCTCAGTTGAAGCTACTGTGCTGTTAGTTGCTGCTGTTATTGTTATGCTTGGCAGGGTTTCTATTGGACAGGCAATTACTCATTGGATTCCTGATATTACTGAATGGATTTTAAATGTGCCCAATTTAGCTGCAAAAAGAGGAATTGGCTTAGGTGTTGGCTTAGGTATGACAGCCACTTCATTAAAAATTATGTTAGGAATTGAACGGTCATATCTGGGTGGAGGAAAATAAGAAAGGAG